>JAACDD010000168.1 GCA_009937085.1 Bacteroidota bacterium | reverse complement strand
TGTCACTATTCAGGACTATGCATACTTTCTTTCTGCTGAAAATGCCTTAGCGCTCTTCGCATCCTATGATTGTATCGTTGACGCCACAGACAGCATAGCATTGCGCTACTTGATTAATGATGCTTGCGTACTGACAAATAAGCCCTTTATTTATGGATCTATTTACAAATTTGAAGGTCAGGTTTCTGTATTTAATTATAAAAACGGACCAACATACAGGTGTTTGTTTGACAAAAATGAAACCAAGACCCCTAATTGTGACGCACTAGGTGTTTTAGGAACTACAGTTGGTTTTATAGGGATGCTTCAAGCAAATGAAGCATTAAAAGTGATTTTAAATATAGGCGATTTGCTTTCGGGAACGCTACTGATTCATGACATGTTAAATCACCGCCAGAATAAGATTCAATTCACCAAAAATGAACAGCTCGTAATTGACGATGCTTTTTATAAGGCCGCACATTTGAAAACGCGTATTCACGAAACTACTTTTGACGAAGCCCGAACCAAAAAGACAATATTTTTGGACGTTAGAGAATTTGATGCGCAACCTGTTATCAAGTTGTCTAATTCGATACAAATACCGCTTTCAATATTGGAACAAAAACTTCACGAGCTAAATAAAAATCAACATTACACTATTTTTTGTCAGCGCGGTAAACGAAGTCTAAAAGCGATAGAAATACTAAGAAATAATACGTTTAACCACCTAGCGAATGTTACAAACGGCGTAGCTAGTTTCAAATCTCATTTTAAAGATGAAATCCATATTTATTAAAGGTCCCATAACAGCTGCATTTATTGCAAATTCGATTTCAAAACACCAAGTAAAGCACAATATTGGTGCGCACAATATTTTTTTGGGTCAGGTACGCGCTGACGAAATAGATGCCAAAACAGTTTCGTCAATAAACTTTACAGCCTATGAAGATATGGCTAATAAAGCAGCTCATGATATTAGAGAAAACGCTTTTGAGAAATTTGACCTCAGCTGCTTACATATATACCACAGCTTGGGTGATGTTAAGGTAGGGGAGGTGTGTCTTTTTGTTTTTGTTTCTGCTCCACACAGTCCAGAAGTGTATGCGGCTACAGAATACCTTGTCAAGTCCGTAAAAAAGGAAGTCCCCATTTTTGGTAAAGAAATTTTTGAAGACAGCTCGTATCAATGGAAAGTAAATAAATAAGCTATGGTAGATATTACACACAAAATTAAAACCCTTCGAGAGGCAACAGCACAAGCCATTGTTTGCGTCAGCAAATCTGAAACAATAGATGCAATAAAAAACAATACTGTACCAAAAGGGAACATCTTTGAAATTGCTCGTGCAGCTGGCTTATTTGCCGCAAAAAACACACATCACACAATACCAGATTGTCATCCGTTGCCAATAGAATTTACAGCTATTGATTACGCATTAGAAGATACTAGTATTCTTATTTCTGTGACAGTTAAAACGATTTATAAAACAGGAGTAGAGGTAGAGGCAATGCATGCCGCTTCTGTAGTTGCACTTACGATTTATGATATGTTAAAACCAATTGATAAGCAAGTTGAAATTGGGACTATCAAATTGTTAGCGAAAAAAGGCGGGAAGAGTAATTTGAAGTTAACGCATGCTACACAGCTTACTGCTAGCGTGATTGTGTGTTCAGACTCCGTATCGCAAGGAACAAAACAAGACACAGCAGGAAAATCGATTATTGAAGTGTTGAAAGCAAACGCCATTAGCGTCTTAAACTACGATGTGATTCCAGACGAAATTGAAGAGATTCGTTCCAAAGCGATTGCGTACTCAGAAAAAACAAATTTGGTTATTTTCACTGGTGGTACGGGATTGTCTTACAGAGATGTTACGCCAGAGGCATTACTTCCAATTTTAGAACGACGCATCCCTGGTATCGAAGAAGCAATTCGAAATTATGGTCAGGAACGCACGCCATACGCCATGCTTTCTCGTAGCGTTGCAGGAACCATTGGCGATGCATTACTATTAGCCATGCCGGGCTCTACAAAAGGCGCAAAAGAATCTATGCAAGCTGTATTTCCGCATATCACACATGTATTTAAAATACTTAAAGGCCAACAACACTAATGATCAATAGCAGTAGTATTTTAACGGATAAGTTTGGTCGAAAGCACAATTACTTAAGAATATCACTTACAGAGCGATGCAATTTGCGTTGCACGTATTGTATGCCTGCCGAAGGTATTGCATTAACTCCTAGGCAACATTTGATGAATGCTGATGAAATTTATCAGATTGCCAAAGTGTTTGTGGAAAATGGTGTAGATAAAATAAGATTAACGGGGGGCGAACCCTTAGTGCGAAAAGATTTCCCAGAAATATTAGCAAAACTCGCGACACTCAATACAACGCTCACATTAACAACAAATGGGGTTTTAGTTGATCGATTTATTGAAGATTTTAAGTCTTGTGGAGTAACAACGGTTAATGTCAGTTTAGATAGCTTGCACCCCCAAAAGTTTAGCAGGATAACAAGACGAAATACATTTTCTAAGGCTTTTGAAAACATTAAACTATTGCAAGAAAACGGATTTAATGTCAAAGTTAATGTTGTCCTAATCAAAGGCTTTAATGATAATGAGATTGTTGATTTTATCAAATTGACACAGACAGCGGATATAGCAGTTCGGTTTATTGAATTTATGCCTTTTAAGGGAAATGATTGGGATAAATCTAAACTGGTTACGCAGCAAGATATATTAAGTAAAGCAGCAGATTTTTTTGGATATCAATATTTGGAAGTTTTAAAAAACGAGCAGAATTTTACTGCACGTGCGTATCGGATATCTAATTTTAAAGGGACATTTGGAATCATTAGTTCCGTTACAAATCCATTTTGTGATTCCTGTAATCGGATAAGACTAACTGCCAACGGAAGGATAAAAAATTGTTTGTTTTCAAATAAAGAAACCGATTTATTAAATGCACTTAGAAGTAATGAACCGCTTGAGCCTTATATATATAAAGCGCTTGTCAACAAACAAGCTGTTAGAGCAGGAATGTCTGATTTTCAAAAACTTAGTGATCCACAACAACACTCCGAAAACAGAAGTATGCTAACTATCGGAGGTTGATTTTCTCACCAAGGTTTTTTTCTTGTAACTTGTTTTGGATGAGCCACAAAGTGCGCATGTATAGTTTTCAGGAAGATCACTAAAAGCTGTATTAGCAGCTATATTTTGTGTCAAATCTCCGAACGTCTCATCATAAACCGTTAAGCAATTTATACATTGAAACACGTCTACTTGAATTTCTTCTTCTTCAACCTTTTCTGGGGTTTCAACTACATCATTTTCTGTACCTAATTGTTCAAAATACAAAACACTTAACTCCATTAACAGGTTTGGTAGTGCTATTCTGTCAACTTCTTGCACATGCGTGATATATTCTCTTGTATTTGGGTCAAAGTTTCTTGCGTATAGCAAATTATACGTGTCTCTGATGTTATAGTCAGAAAGTTCTTTAGGCGCTGCGTTCTTTTCAATGACTACTGAAGTAAAGTAATACCCTTTATTCTTAAGATTGGATATTCCAAACGTCAATCCATAGGTGCTGATATCATTTTTATCAAAATTCTGAACTAAGAACTTTTTAAGTTCCAAAGCATCGTTATCTCCTACAGGCAAATGCCAGTTTAACTCTAATAAGGAGTGCCTAACATTTATACCATACTTACCCAAAAACTTTTCCCAAATAAGCTTTGTTTCTCTTGGGATACCATTAATAATGAATGACTTCCACGGCGTGATGGATATCTTTCCAATTTTACACTCTGAGCACAATTCACAAAGCGCCTTTAAAAAGGCTAAATCATAGCGATTATTACGCCAATATAAGCCCAACCAATACTTGTCAGTTCCAATTTTATTCATGCCCTCATAATAGGGGAATGGGTGAAATGGAATATGTAGTGCTTCTTCTATGGTTTGATTATTTGATTCTAAAGCATCGTTAACCAATTCAAAAATCATTTCGGTATTATGAGGTTCTTCTTTTAATAAGTTTTGTATTGTGTTGGTAATTCCAGCAATGTCCCAACTGTAAATTAAAGCAGGATAAGGCTCAGCTGTGTCCCAATGCGGCAGCCTAATGTATAAGTACCAATAATCCTCATTTTCTGATGCTATAAAGTTTAGGTGTCCCGAGAATAGTGGAACCAATCTTTGCTTTGGATCTGTAATATTTATTTTTAATTCATATTCTTTTTTGAATTGTTCTAATACATAAAGATATTTATCACTGGTGAGCCAAGGCGTTCTAGGAAAAATATCAGCACACAAATAAGAAGATGAGATGTTTTCTGATTTTGTTTTCTCAGGATCAATAAGTTTAAAGTTTCCTACGGACGTTATGTGCTGGTCTTCTAATGCTTCTGGAAATATAATATCCTGTCTAGAGCCAAAAGAAATTGCATTTAAGCCCATGTTTTCCACATAGATACAAATTGCTTTTAATTCGGAAGGTGAAAGTACGCCCCCTTTAATCATTAATCTGTGTAAGCTTTTCATGACACCAACTGTTTTTGAGATTTCAAAAGCTCCAAAACTTCTGTTTTACAACTACCGCAACCTAATCCTGCTCCTGTGTGTTTGCACAGTTCATTAAAGCCATCGTGCCCGCTTTCAATAGCTTCTGTGATATTGCCTTCCCCAACTTGACTACACGAACAAATAAGTTTTCCTTTTACAGGTTTGTCATTAGATGTTCCGCGTAACAAGGTTTCACGTTTATTGGAAAGTTCAACTTTTCCTTCGATAAGACTTTTAAACTCTGCAAATTCGTTTTTGTCGCCAACTAATATGGCGCCAATTAATAAGTCATCTTTTATGATACATTTTTTATAATAGCATTTGGTTATATCTGTAAAGATGACTTCTTCGTAGGCATAGTCATCACTAGGAATATTAATATCTCCGATGCTACATAGGTCTAAGTCACTAAATTTCAGAATATTCATTGCCACAGAACCTTTATAAATGCTGCTAATGTCGCCTAAAATAAAGTTTGCCAAAATAGATGCTTGTTCTTCGGCAGCAGAAGTAATGCCTAATAAGGTATTTTTAAATTCGGCAATTTCGCCTATTGCAAAAATAGCGGGATCTGAAGATTGCAAATTTTGATTTACAACCACACCTCTTCCACAAGTAATTCCGGCGGTCTTGGCCAATTCAATATTTGGACGCGTTCCTATAGCATAGACTATGGCGTTTGAGGTAAATGATTTGCCACTTTTTAAGGTGATTTCCAATTCTTTAGCATCATCGCTGTCAAAGACGGTACTAACTTCATTCGAAAAGAATATCTGAACACCTAACTTTTCAACATGTCGTGCCAAGAGTTTACTTGAAAGCTGGTCGAGTTGGCGTTCCATCAATCTAGAGCCTCTTTGTATAAGTGTTATGTTTAAATTTTCTTCTTTAAGGGCTGCAGCTAACTCCAAGCCTAACAAACCACCGCCAACTATGGTAACGTGTTGTTCCTGTGCAGGCATTCCTGTATCGTCTAAATAAGCTTTAAACTTATCTGCATCTGATTTACTTCTTAACGTAAAGCGACCAGGTAAGTCTAGCTGTACATCATTTGGAATAATCGCTCGACTTCCTGTGGCCAAAATGAGTTTGTCATAACTATGTGTATTCCCTAGGTTGTCAGTAGCGATTTTTGCAACGCTGTCAATAGCAACAATAAAAATACCATTGTATAAATCTACTTTCAGCTTCTCTAGTTCTTGTTCTTTTATTTTTTTCAGCTTTTTCCAGGAAAGCTTATCCGTGACATATTCAGGCAATAAAACACGGTTGTAAAATACATTGGCTTCTTTAGAGAACACACTAATGCTATCTGCTTCGTTGTGGTGCCTGTAATTTTGTACAAATCTGAATGCTGCAGCACCAGCTCCAACAACTACAATTTTCTCTTTTGGTTTTTTGTATTTGGAAACAGAAACTCGAGTATATTTAAAATCAGGTTCTTTAGAAAAAGGGTCTACGACCGTATTTGTTAAGTTGTTAGCCCTATTTAAGTCGCTATTTAATTGTTTGCCCCAATGCATCGGTAAAAACACGACATTGAACTTTACGTTGTCCGTGATTTTTGCTCTAACCCTAACCAAACCGTTCTTGCTTTTGACTTCTACAACATCCTCATTTTTGATGTTATTCAGCAATGCATCTGCTTTATTTATTTCTAATACGGGGCTGTTGTAATGGGTTTTTAGTCGAGAAACTTTTCCTGTTTTTGTCATTGTATGCCACTGATCTCGAATTCTTCCTGTCGTTAGAACCAAAGGGTATTCAGTGTTTGGCGCATCGGATACATTATTGGTGTACTTTGGCACATTAAACATAGCTTTTTGTGAAGGCGTATAGAATATACGATCTTCGAAGAGCCTAGGCGTTCCTTTGCTATTGTGTGATGCTACTGGCCACTGAAAAGTACCTTCTTGTTTTAATCTGTCATAATTCAAATGTGAAACATCAATATTAGTGCCTTTTGTCATTAGAGAATATTCTTGATATATCTCGCTAGTTGAATTATAATCGAATCCATGAAAGCCCATTTTCTTTGCAAACTCACAAAGGATTTCTACATCTGGTTTCGCCTCTCCTGGAGCTTCAATAACTTTAGTTAAATACGAAATTCGCCTTTCAGAATTGGTCATTGTGCCTTCTTTTTCTGCCCATGCAGCAGCAGGTAGTACCAAATCAGCATACGCCAAGGTATCAGACTTTTCAGAGATGTCTTGAACAATAACAAATTTTGCATTTTTCAAAGCCTTTTCAATTCTGTGGGCGTTTGGCATACTCACCATAGGGTTGGTGCATATAATCCAAACAGCTTTCATTTTCCCACTTTCAAGGGCATCAAACATTTCTGTAGCTGTATACCCAGGTTTGGGTGAAATTTGATCTACATTCCAAAATTTGGCAACTTCATCTCTGTGCGTTTCATTTAACAGGTTTTTATGCACTGCCAATAAGTTAGCCATTCCACCAACTTCACGGCCTCCCATAGCATTCGGTTGTCCTGTTAATGAAAATGGTCCAGCGCCCGGCTTACCAATATGACCTGTTATCAAGGATAAATTAAGCAGTGAATAATTTTTATATGTTCCAATGGAGCTTTGGTTTAATCCCATTGCCCACATGCTAATAAACCCATTAGCATTACTTATTAATGCCGCTGCCTTTTTGATTTCATCAACGGTAATACCGCAAATTTCTGCAGCTTTTATTAATGGCGTCGTTTGGACATGACGTTTATAGGCTTCAAAATTTTCAGTGTGATTTGCAATAAAGTTTTTATCAATTTTACGCTTATCAATTAATCGTTTTGCTATTGCATTGTTTAAAACAATGTCTGTTCCCGGATTGATTTGAAGATGTAAATCAGCAAAATTTGCAGAATCTGTTTTTCTAGGATCAACAACAATAATCGTAACATTTGGATTGTTGCGCTTGTGTTCTTCTATTCTTCTAAAAAGAATTGGATGGCACCAAGCTGGATTTGCCCCTGAAATTAAAAAACAATCTGCCAATTCAATATCGTCGTATGAAATGGGTACAGAATCTTCTCCAAAAGTGTTTTTGTATCCAACAACAGCCGAACTCATGCAAAGCCTTGAGTTGGTATCAATATTATTCGTCCCTAAAAAGCCTTTTGTGAGTTTATTCGCAATGTAGTATTCTTCGGTGAGGCATTGACCAGAAACATAAAAACCAACGCTATCTGGACCGTATTTATTGATAATTGACTTAAATACGCTTGCAGCTCTTTCTAGTGCGTCATCCCATGTTACTTGTTCAAGTGGATATGATTTGTTCCAACGCATTTCGGGGTAGAGTAGTCTGTCCGTTGTGTCGTTTGCTACATAGTGGAGATTCATTCCTTTTGAGCAAAGCATACCTTTATTGACAGGGTGGTCTTTGTCGCCTTCAACGCTTATCAAACCGTTTGGATCTTTTTTAACTATGATACCACAGCCAACACCACAATACGAACACGTTGTTTTGATTTTGTCCTTATGCACACTCAAATTTTTAATTCACTATATGTTATAAAATTAAGTATTTATACTTAATTTATTTACCTAGAAGCACATTCTAACAAAAATTATCAGATTGATGAAATATGGTCTTCATTTTAGCGAACGATTAAAATTAATACGTTTTAAATTGGAATTTATAATTCAATAATCAAGGTTCAATTCCGAAACTTTATTTGACAGTTCCATTAGATTTTTAACACTGAGCTTTTTCATCAAATTAAATCGATGTACTTCTGCTGTTCTTTTACTAACGTCCAGTTCTGCAGCAACTTCTTTATTGCTTTTTCCAGATAAAATTAAGCCCAATATCTGTTTTTCTCTCTTTGTCAGATTGTATTCATTTTGCTGAATTTTGTCTTTTGATATTTCTTTTTTATCACCTCCCATCATATTCTTAACTATGATAGCAGAAATATCACCTGCAAAGTATTTGCCACTTGACGCTACAGTTCGTAATGCTTTTAAGAATTCAGATTTACTAGAACCTTTTAATAAATATCCATCTGCACCAGCTTCAATTGCCTCTAAAACATATTCTTCAGAATCGTGCATAGACAGCATTATAGTTTTTATGTTACTGTAATGCTTTTGAACTTCTTTAACTAATTCTATACCGTTTAAGTGCGGCATCTTAATATCCGTTATAAGTACGTCGGGTTGTTGTTTCTCTAGAATTTGAAGGGCTTCAATTCCATTTGATCCTTCATCAATAACATTGATGTCATGTTCTTCTTCTAGGAGTAGTTTGATTCCATCTCTTACTAAGACATGATCATCTATAAGTAATACATCCATTTTTATATGTTTTTAATTAAAGTTAGTGCAATTTACGTAACATTACGTAGTTTCTATGGGTATGTTAACGGTGATGCGTGTTCCATTCCCTTCAGATGAATTGATAAAGATGCGCCCGTTGATGTATTTAACGCGCTCTTTCATAAACATCAAACCTAGTCCACCAATACTATCCTTACTTCTTTTGCTGTTTTTTGAATCAAAACCAACTCCGTTGTCATCGATAACCACGCTAAGCATCTTTTCGCTGTGCGAAAGCGAGACAATTATATGGGAAGATTCGGCATATTTTAATGCATTATTAACGGCCTCTTGTGTAACTCGGTATACATTTACTTCAGTCAATGTATCTAACCTTTTGTTAAATTGTGATTTGTTGTAAAACTGTACTTTTTTGTCGTAGTATTTATTGATTTGAGTTGTGAATTTTGCCAATGCTGGCGCAATGCCGTAATCGCCTAGTTCTGGCGGTGCAAGATTAAAGGTTGCTGTTCTTACTCCAACAATAATATTTTTAGCGAGTTCTTTAAGGTATTCGACTTTTTCAGTTGTTTTGTCAACGTTTTTAGCGTTAATACTTTCTAAATTAAATTTTAACCCTGTAAGCATTTGTCCAATGCCGTCGTGCATGTCTTTGGCAATTCGTTTTTGTTCCCGCTCTTGATTTTCAATAATCTTACTTGTAATTATTTTTTGTTGATTTACTTTCTCTAAATAGCGATCGTTAGTAAGCTTTTCAATTTCTAATTTCGCCTTTTTTCGCTTGGTAATATCAGATGCTACAACGACAAGTTCTGTTTTTCCTTTGCTTTCAAAAAAAGGCACAATGTACATGTCTAGCCAAACGTCTTCTTTATTTTTTGTAGTGGCTTTAATTTCTCCGTTCCAACCAAACTTATCGTGAGTTGTTAAGATGTTTTGTATTTCGTCTTGTTCTTTTTTGTGAATAGATATGAGCTCATAAAACTTTTGCCCTTGTGAAAAAGAAGAAATTTTAAAACGTTTGGAAAATTTATCACCCAAATCTATAACAGTACCATTGGGTGCTACTCTAGCAAACAAAAGAGTTTTGTCCATCAAGTCATTAAACTTCCTGATTTTTAAAACTGAATTTTCATTCTTCTCACGAAGCATATCAGCATCTTTTGCTGACTGTAACGCCTCGTTTTTAGATTGAATTAAACTAGAAATAATTCGTTTTACAAATTTTGCAGATGGGAAAAAGATAAAAATAAACTCAAAAAACAGCAGCGCCAGCGTTATTATCATTAATAAAAACTCAAGTCTACGCAATGCATATACTTTTTCATTAGCTTCCTTTTCGTATTGATTTACAATAGTATCCATCAACACAAGAAACTTTTGTTCGTTGTTTTTAACAATGCTAACGTTCTTAGCTATTGTTTCACCTAGTTGATCTTGTGGGATAATATGTATGTTCCTAGATGCTTTTTGAATGGACTGGTAAAACGGTTCAATAGCTGCAAACATGGAATCAATTATTTTACTGTTATTTCCAGGTAGTCCAAGCGTAAGATTTCCATTTTTTAGCCCCATATGTGAGTCTTCCCAGAGTTTTTGCGTTTCTGTAAGTTGACCCTTTAAAGCACGTATTTTTTCGCTGTCTTTCTCTTGGGAGATAAATAATATTTGCTTTGTAAGTTTTTGACTTAACATTCGTTGTCTTCCTGCCACGTTTATTACCGAAGAGTCGCTTTGTTGGTCATTTAAATATTTTCTGATGATAAGTTGACTTACAACAACAGACACTGCAATAGCACTCAATGCTATAATGTACAGTCTTTTGAGCTTGTCAAAAGTACTCGTGTCTAGTGGTGTTGTATTAATTGTCATTTTTATACTAATGCCTTTTTTACCAAGGAACTTCCTTGTTTAGATAGCTTTAAGCGCAACGCTGCTTCTTGTCCTCTTACAGACATCTTCCCCCATGTTTTTTTGACAATGTCAATAATCTTTTCGTCCGTGTGTTTGGCGATAAATTCATCAAAATAGTATTTCAGAAAAACCAAACATACAACATCTTCAAGCTGTTGCGTTTCCTCATCTTTTTTAAGCTGTTTTTTGTGTATTAAAAAGGATACACGCGCAATAAAAGTGGAATCATAACCCACTTGTTTTAGAATTTCACCAGCCAGCGCTGAATGCATTTTTTTGAGATCATTTCGCCAAAGAAAATATCCAGTACGATTCATTGCATATTCCTTTCTATCAATTTTCCAGCGACATATATGTTGCGCTCTTACAGCCAATTGTAATTCCTCAGAGGCATTTGGATATATAGCTAGAAGCTGATGTGTCATTCGTTGCGCATATAATAATTCTTTCGGGTAAACAGTCCCTTCAAAAATAGTTTTGTTGGGATCATTGGCATTTTGTTCATCCATAAGGACGATTGCGGTGTCTAGGTTTTTTGTCAAAATAATTAGATTATTTAGTTTGCACTAAATTTAATCTGAAAATCCTATAAACACAAAATCATCTTCAATTTTCACGGGATAGGTAGCTATTGCGTCTAAATCTCCATTCAAGTTTTCACCACTTTCCAATGAAAATGTTTTTTTGTGCATTGGACAAGCAACTTTTGGTGTTCCTTTTTCATCTCCAATCATCCCTCTACTTAAGACCATCTCTAGTTTATGCGGACACACATTCTGACATGCATACCACTTATTCAAACGAGTAAAATTAAATACTGCAATTTGTTTGTCTTTATATTTTACGCAAGCACCTCCATCTGATGGGAAGTCACTTTTTGCTGCAGCTTTGAACCAAATAGTTACATCTTCCAGCGCCACAGCGTCATACTTTTCTAAGATACTTTCCATTTTTTGCGTTCTATATTAACTCCAAGATTTAGGCATTTTCTGTTCTCTCATGGGAACAAATACCATATTATCATCTTCTTCCTTGCTGTTAACAAAATGGTTGAAGCGTTTCATCATTTCAGGGCTGTTAACAGCCTGTGTCCATTCGCATTCATACTTATTTACAAGCGCTTCCATTTCTTTTTCCAAATCATCAGCTATTCCTAAAGTGTCTTCTATGATTACTTCTTTCAAATAATCCAAACCACCTTCAAGTCTTTCTTGCCAAGCTGCTGTTCGTTGTAGCGGTTTTGCTGTTCGCATGTAGAACATGAGGTAACGATCTAGGTATTTGATAACCGTGTCGTTGTCGATTTGCTCTGCAAATAATTCTGCATGTCTGGGGTTGGCACCACCGTTTCCACCTACATATAAATTCCAGCCACCTTCTACTGCAATTAGGCCAAAATCTTTACCTCTTGCTTCTGCACATTCGCGAATACATCCAGAAACACCCCCTTTTATTTTGTGTGGTGCACGTATACCCCGATATCTGTTTTCAAGTTTAATACCAAAACTTACACTTTCATCCATGCCATAACGACACCATGTTGAACCTACACAAGTTTTTACGGTTCTCAGCGATTTTCCATATGCATGTCCGCTTTCAAAACCGTGACTGATGAGATCTTTCCAAATCAAAGGAAGTTGACTAAGGCTAGCACCAAATAAATCGACACGAACCCCTCCAGTAATTTTAGTGTATAATTTGTATTTTTTTGCAATTTGACCAAGTGCAATAAGTTTATCTGGCGTGATTTCACCGCCTGGAACTCGTGGGACTACAGAATATGAACCGTTTCGCTGGATGTTCGCCAAAAAGCGATCGTTGGAATCTTGAATTGCGTATTCCTCATTAGCGGTATCCGCATTTATAGTTGCCATTAATGATGCAATAAGCGGCTTACATAGTTCGCACCCATGCCCACCATTTCCGTGGTTGTCTAGTACTTCGTTAAAGGTTTTGTGCCCTTTTACCTGAATAATTTTATATAAGTCTTGTCTGTTAAAGTCAAAATGCTCGCATATAGCGTCTTTGACAGTTATTCCTAAAGACTTAAGCGTAGCGTTGGTAAGATCAACAACCATAGGTTTACAGCCTCCGCATCCTGTGCCTGCCTTGGTACAGCTCATGACTCCAGCTACATCGGTTGCTTCTCCATCAGAAATAACTTTGCTGATTTCTCCCTTACTAATATTTTCACAAGAACAAATTTGCGCTTCGTCTGGAAGATCCATTACATCTCCAAAACCACCGCTTTCGCCACGTGCTCCTAAAATTAAATCTTCTGGGTTTTCAGGTAGAGCCATTTCGTTCAAAAACATTTGATGCAGCATATTATAATCATCAGCATCACCAACAAGAATTCCGCCCAAAAGTTTTTTTCCGTCCAAAGACACATTAATTCTCTTATATGAAAATTTGGTCTTGTTTTCAAAGACAATGGATAAGCCTTTATCCGCAGGCATATAGGGCGAGCCAAAGCTCGCTACATCTACACCAATTAGTTTTAATTTGGTTGACATGTCAATTGAATCAGGCATGACAACGTCCGCATTACCTAAAATTTGATTGGCAGCCACATTAGCCATGTCGTAACCTGGTGCAACTAACCCGTAAATCATTTGATTATAAAGGGCAACCTCTCCTATGGCAAAAATAGATGGATCAGAAGTTTTCATCGTGTTGTCTACATGTATTCCACCTCGTGTTCCAACGCTAAGTCCTGAAACCCTTCCTAGTTCGTCCCTTGGACGAATTCCAGCCGAAATGATTAACATATCAACATCTAAGGCATCATCTTCTCCAAATTCCATGCCTACTATAGCACCATTTCCGAGTATCTGGTTTGTTGCCTTGCTTAAATGAATGTGAATCCCCATGGATTCTAATTTCAATTGTAAGACTTTACTGCTTCTTGCGTCTAATTGACGCGGCATTAATTTAGATGCAAATTCTACAACATGTGGCTCAAGACCCATGTCCAAAACAGCTTTTCCAGCTTCAAGTCCAAGTAATCCACCACCTAAAATTGCGGCTCTGCCATTATTTTTACGCGTGTTTATTTTTTTTGCATAGGCCATCATATCTTCAAGATCCTCAATGGTTCGGTAAACAAAAACACCTTCTTTTTCAACCCCTTTTATTGGCGGTACAAAAGGTGAAGAACCTGTAGCTAAAACAAGATAGTCGTATTGATAGGTTTTTTTGGATTTGGTAGTAATGCTTTTTTCCGATCTATTGATATCAGAAACATATTCGTTTGTGATTAGCGAAATATCGTTTTCTTCATACCAAGATTTTGGTGCTAGCTCTAGCGCTGTTGCATCCTGATTTTCAAAAAACTCACTCAAATGCACCCTGTCATAAGCGGGTCTAGGCTCTTCCCCGAAAACAATTAAGTTGTATTTTTTTTCAGCGTCCAAGGAAACAAGCTTTTCACAAAACTTGTAGCCTACCATTCCATTTCCAACAACAATTATATTTTTCATACTTGTGTTTAATTCGTACGTATTGTTAGTCCAAAAATAAGTAAAAATACTTAATAAATAAGCGTATGTACGTATTTTTTAATACTTTTGTTACTGTAATTTATTTTCATAATGCTTGGTACATCATTGAATATTATGTCCTATATCGAATCTATAGAAATTCTCCATAAAAATTTGCCAGAAGCGTATTTAGAACGTATTAAGGACTCCATTAATATAATTAAGTGTAGCAAAAAGCAGCAATTTATTCTTGAAGGCACACCTGTTAACGGTCTATTTTTTATATGTAGTGGCAGGGTAAAAGTTTTTAAAACGGGGATAAATGACCGTGAACAGATTTTGAGATTTGTAAAACAAGGTGAGATTGTGGGTCATAGAGGTTTTGGTACTCGAAAAAGTTATGCCATAAGCGCGATAGCATTAGAGGATACGATTCTGTGTAACTTATCTAATGAATTACTTGATAAAATGCTAAAAGAGCTTCCCGCACTGACATACGATCTT
Source organism: Bacteroidota bacterium (assembly GCA_009937085.1). GTDB lineage: Bacteria > Bacteroidota > Bacteroidia > Flavobacteriales > Flavobacteriaceae > UBA7446. Next base: position 5,855 of record JAACDD010000168.1, on the reverse strand, counting down.
ATGCTGTTTTATGCGAATGAACTAAGTGCATCTGAGTCCAAAGTGAAAGCAATTGCACAAATGACCGTTCGTGAAAAAGTAATTGACACATTATTGTATATAGATCGAAAGTTTGGGCGCAATTTAAAGGGATATCTTGATTTGCAACTCAGTAGAAAAGAAATTGCAGCATTTGCAGGTACTACAGATGACCAAGTCATTAGAACGCTTTCCTCACTTAAGAAAGATGGACTAATCAACATAGTTGGCAAACGAATTGGTATACATGACAGAGCTCAGCTTAGTAAAGAGATTTCTGATCACAACTTTTTCCTACAAAGCTAATAGTGCTGCATAAGATAATATTAGGGGATTACAGCAAATCATAGCTACATTTTAATTTCAGTCTTGCCTCTTATATACCAGACATTTTCATTTTTTGTTAAAGGAATTTCCAACACAAAGTGCGTTTACGCAGAAATACGTAATTATGGATTTTTATATTTAAATAAAACTACGTATTTCTTATGATTTTATATTCTATTGTCTATTAGGTATTTATGCCAATTATATGTGTATTTAACATGTTTAAACAACTCATAAACAAGTTATTTACAATACCTAAAAGATGGTTTTAAGCTATTTTTTTACACCTACATTTTAAAAGATGTCTTCTACATTTGTGTCAAATAAGTATAAATACGTAGTTTAACATAAAACAATATTCATGAAAGTATCCATTTTAACATCCATTAAGCTCCTTGTCTTAGCAACACTACTTGTGTCTTGCGGCAGCGGAGGAAAAAAAGAAAAAAAATCAGATGCTGCTGACGCAGCACCAAAAACACTACTTGCAATAGAAAAACCTCAATTAACTTTTGGGTTTATTAAATTAACCGACATGGCTCCTTTAGCAATCGCTAAAGAAAAAGGCTTTTTCGAAGATGAGGGTTTATTTGTTTCTGTTGAGGCGCAATCGAATTGGAAGAATGTATTGGACCGTGTTATTGATGGTCAATTAGACGGCTCGCACATGTTAGCCGGTCAGCCAATCGCAGCCGGCGCTGGTTTTGGTAGACAAGCAGATTTAGTTACGCCATTTTCCATGGACCTAAACGGTAACGGTATCACAGTATCGAATGATGTGTGGTCGAAAATGAAACCAAATGTACCTAAAGATGAAAGTGGTAAGCCTATTCATCCTATTTCTTCAGAGGCATTAAAGCCCGTAATTGAAGATTACAACAAATCTGGTAAGCCTTTTAAAATGGGTATGGTATTTCCTGTTTCTACACACAATTATGAGATTCGTTATTGGCTAGCTGCAACTGGTATTCATCCAGGTATGTACACGGCAGATAATGTACAAGGACAAATTGACGCAGAAGTTTTGCTTTCTGTAACGCCTCCACCACAAATGCCTGCAACACTTGAGTCAGGTACAATTTATGGTTATTGTGTAGGTGAACCATGGAACCAACAAGCTGTATTTAAAGGGATTGGTGTTCCAGTAACTACAAATTATGATATCTGGAAAAACAACCCAGAAAAGGTTTTTGTAATGACTAAAAAGTTTGTAGAAGAATACCCAAATACTGCCATTGCGGTTACAAAAGCACTAATTAGAGCCGGTAAATGGTTAGATGAGCCATCTAACAGACCAGAAGCGGTTAAGATTTTATCTATGCCACAGTATGTTGGTGCTCCTGAAGCGGTATTAGCAAATTCCATGACAGGTACTTTTGAATTTGAAAAGGGAGACAAGCGTAGCATGCCAGACTTCAACGTGTTTTACAAGTACAACGCAACCTATCCATTCTACTCAGACGGTATCTGGTTCTTGACACAAATGCGTCGTTGGGGACAAATTCCTGAATCTAAGCCAGAAGCATGGTATAGCGAAACAATAAAAGAAATATACAGACCTGATATTTGGAAGAAAGCAGCAGACTTATTAGTTGCTGAAAACCTTATACCTGCTAGCGATGTTCCCGATACAGATGGGTATAAACCAGCTACATCGGACTTTATTGACGGTACCACTTATGATGCCAAAGATCCAATTGGTTACATCAATAGTTTTTCAATAGGAAATAAAGATAAATAGTTAAAAGAATTTACTCAAAACCCCTAAAAAACAAGATTATGAAACAAAGTGTAGTTTTAAAAACAAATGAGCGGTCTTTAGTGTTAAAAGCACTTTCAAGATTGAAATTTAAAAGGCTGAAGTTTGAATTGGTGCCTTCTCTTAAAAAACTGCTAATACCAGTAAGTTCAATTCTTGTTTTTTTGGGGATTTGGTATTTAGGTGCTGAGTCCTTGAGACAGCGTGAAATCGACTTTCGAGTGGAAAAAGCATTCAGTGACCAGGGGCAAGCGGCTGCAGATGCACTAACATTGTGTTTTGCTGCAAATGATCCCTCTTGTCAAACAAATACATTACCATCACCTGCACAAGTTTGGTCATCATTGATAACATTGATTGATGATTACTTTATCATCAAACAAGACAAACTTGATTTTAAGGCTAAAACAGAAGCAATAAATGAAACGCGAATTGCTCAAGGCAATGATCCAATCGTTTATACTGGTCGTGCTTCATTTGTTGATCAAATTATAAGGAGTTTAAAAACGGTTTTTGCTGGTTTTTTATTAGCCTTGATTGTGGCTGTTCCTCTTGGAATTTTCATAGGATTGAGTCCAGCTTTGAAAAATGCTTTTAATTGGTTTATTCAGGTTTTCAAACCTGTATCCCCAGTAGTATGGTATTTGTTGGTCTTTATGATTGTAAAAACAATGCTCATTGATTCAACAGAAGATAACTCCTTCACAATTTCTTTTATAAGTGTTGGCTTGTGTTCCATGTGGGCGACCTTAGTAAATACTGCGATGGGCGTTTCTTCAGTGGATAAAGATTTTATTAATGTAGCTAAAGTCTTAAAACTCGGTACGTTTCAAAAGATATTTAAAGTTATTCTTCCTTCTGCTTTGCCTTTTATATTCACGGGCTTAAAAATCACGATGTCAGTAGGGTGGATGGTATTAATTGCTATTGAACTTTTAGCACAAAGTCCAGGTTTAGGAACTTTTGTTTGGGAAGAATTCCAGAACGGCGCCAACGATTCCAACTCGAAAATTATTGTGGCCATGTTCGTTATTGGAGTCATTGGATTTTTATTGGATAGATTTATGTTATCCATACAAAATGCAGTGTCGTTTGAAAAGACAGATGCGATATAGATAACGCTTGCACACAACAAAAAAATAATATTATGGCTTATTTAGAATTGAAAAATATTTGCAAGACTTATGGAGAAGGTGACTCTAAAACAGAAGTACTCAGCGACATAAACCTAAGCATTGAAGAAGGAGAGTTTGTTGCTATTGTTGGGTTTACTGGAAGCGGTAAAACCACACTTGTAAACCTTATTAATGGTCTATTAGAACCTACTAGTGGTGAGGTAATTTTTAAAGGAGAAAAAGTAGTTGGAACAAGCCACGAACGTGGTGTAATTTTTCAAAATTACTCATTATTGCCTTGGTTATCTGTAGAAAAAAATGTGATGATGGCCGTTAAAGAAGCTTTTCCCAAAAGAGACAAATCGGTTTGGAAACGAAAAGCGGCACATTATATAGACATGGTTAGTCTTACTCCAGCAATAAACAAATTACCTAAAGAATTGTCTGGCGGAATGCGACAGCGTGTTGCTGTTGCTCGAGCATTAGCTATGAAACCGGATATGATTCTTATGGATGAGCCTTTGAGTGCTTTGGATGCCTTGACAAGAGGTACACTTCAAGATCAAATTCTCAACATTTGGAATAAAGACAAGCGCACAGCTTTGTTAATTACCAATGATGTAGATGAAGGGATTTATATGGCAGATCGTATTATTCCTTTACGACCTGGTCCAAATGCAACGCTCGGCCCAGAATTTAAGATTGACATTGAGCGTCCAAGAGATAAAACAGCGCTGAATGACAACAAAGTATATAAAGAGACTCGAAATGCTATCATTCAGTACTTAATGGATATTGGAAATGAAAGAAAGGCAGAAGCTAAAGCGCCTATTGCATTACCGGATCTAGAACCTAAAAGTTTTGTTGAATACGTCTAAACACAAACACGATGACAGTAGAAACGATACAGAAAGAAACTAAGAAGGATACGCAGTCGCCTTCACAAATCATGTTGGATATACGGAACTTAAAAAAAGTATATCCCACACCAAAAGGAGATTATGTGGTTTTGGAAGATTTAAATCTTCAAATCATGAAAGAAGAGTTTGTTACCATTATTGGGCACTCTGGATGTGGAAAAACCACAATGCTATCGATGATCGCAGGACTAAACGAAATTACAAAAGGGGATATTGCAGTACTTGGACAACCAATTAAAGGTCCAGGGCCTGACAGAGGTGTAATCTTTCAAGCACCCAGTTTAATGCCTTGGATGTCGGCGTTGCAAAATGTAATGTTGGGCGTAAATCAGGTTTTCCCACATGCTACAAAAGCACAGCGTTTAGACATCGCAAAATATTACCTGCAAAAAGTTGGGTTGGAAGATGCGTTTCACAAAAAGGCTAAAGAGTTGTCACAAGGTATGCAACAACGTGTTGGTATCGCAAGAGCATTTGCCATAAAACCTAAGGTTTTACTTCTAGATGAACCTTTTGGAATGCTTGATTCATTAACACGCGGCGAACTACAAGACACCCTCATAGAAATATGGAATAAAGAAAAAATTACAGCTGTTATGATTACTCATGATGTTGATGAGGCTATATTTTTAGCTGATAGAGTTGTAATGATGACTAGTGGACCTAAGGCTAAAATTGGAGATATACTCGCTGTAGACTTCAAACGACCAAGAACTAGGAAAGCTATTCTCGCAAGTAATGATTATTACAAATACAGAAAACACCTGATTGATTTTCTAGAACACTAAACACAAAAATTATAAATTAAAATTAACACATAACACAAACAGCAAAATGAAAAATTTAACTTATACACTATTAACAATAGCACTCTTGCACACCGGCTTTATGCAAGCGCAACTTTCTCTTGAAGGAGAGTTTAGACCTCGTTCCGAATATTTTGGAAATGGAGGTAATTACACTGGAGGTTCTTTTCCTGCAGGAACTGCAACTGTTGCAGATGAAGGTTTTGTAAGAACTACTGTAAGAGCAGCTTTTAAAACAAAATATAAGGCAGAAACCTACACGCTTTTTACAAGCTTTCAAGAAGTTTTTGCATTTGGTGATAGACAACAAATAGCAACGGCTGGTAACGGAAACTTTAGAGTTCAAGAAGCTTGGGCAGATTTACTTTTAGGAGAATCATCATCTTTGAAAGTTGGACGTCAACCGCTATCGTATGATAACCAAAGAATCTTAGGTGGTCTTGGTTGGGCGCAACAAGCTAGAACACACGATGCTGTGGTTTACAAATACAAGAAAGATAAGCTTAGCTTAGACATTGGTGGTTCTTTAAACACTACAACAGATGAAGTGTACAATAATTCTACACTTTTCACTTACAGAGATATGTTGTTTTTACGTTTAAATCACAAGGTTGAAAAGTTTAATGTATCATTCTTAACCTTGTCAAATACGTATCAAAACTCAAACGTAGATGGTGCTACTAAATCAAACTTGACTACTTATGGTTTGCATATGGGCTATAAAGCGGGTGCTTTGTCACTTACATCAGACCTCTATATGCAAGAAGGTGAAAGAATCGGTGGGGTAGATGTTAAAGGTGCTTATTTGGCTAGCCTTGGACTTACTTACAAGTTGGATAAAACGAATTCATTAGGTTTGAGTTATGAAGTAATTTCTGGTAAAGAAAGCGATACGGCAGCATTTTTCCCA
>JAACDD010000167.1 GCA_009937085.1 Bacteroidota bacterium | reverse complement strand
ATCTGCATACTGCATGGAATAGTCGTTTTTAATTCCAAGCGAAGCAAATAAGCGATATGAGTGTGGAAAACGCAAAGCCAATTTATGTTGACGAATGGCTGTAACTGGACGATGAATTAAGTCTGTAAAACGTGCAATATCAGCCCCAAGCATACTCTCGTTAAGAGAAGACTCAAATGACGCTAAGGGTGCCGTGGGTGCATAGTCTGAAATACTTTTAATGCCTTGTTGATGCGCAGCGTTAAACATACTTAAGCTTCTATCGTGAATTCCCAATGCAGCGTAGAGGGCAAAAAAACGCACATCACTTGATTGTTGTTGTGTCAGTTCAATCCAGCTATGCAAATTTGCCAGAGGGTCTTCACGAACACCCGAAAGAACCATAACTCTATCAAAAACCGATGTAAATCGCAACGAAAAAAAATCTTGAACTCCTTCTGTAAAAGAACGGAAAATTGATTTGTGTATATAGGCAAACAGCTCCGGAACTTCTACGACGAGTGAACGTTTTGATGGCACACTTTCTGGAGGAGTTGTTTCAAAAAAAGCATGCCAGATCGATGAAAATCGCTCAAACCATAAATCGACAAGTGGCAACTGCAAAAAGTTATGTTTGCTTGCCAACGATTGGGATGAACGAAATCTACCCAAATCATCTGCTACAAAAGGTTGATATTCTTCATAGCGAGACATCAAGAAAAAAGCAGCGGCAAAAAGATCACAAGGTAAAGCGCTATTTTCATCTGTGGCAAAAAATGCAGGAAGCCCTTCCCAGTCCATAATATCTACCTCAACGGCATTAATACCTTGCTCCGTAAGCAACCCATGAGCAGCAATAAAAAACTCATTTCCAAGAGGTGCATCGCCATACGACATTTTTGGTCCACTGTGCGCAATAAAAACACTTAAATCAGATGTAAAAGAAAGCTTCGCTCCCATTCTACTTCCAAAAAAATGCTTGAAAATATACCGAATTCGAGGTTTAACAACAGGCGTATAAATTAAGATCATACCTGCTACTTAAAGTTATTCTGAATCCACGCAGTAAGTTTATCATATTCCATTAAAGTGACCTCCATCTCAAGATCTATATTTTCTGGATTTGAAATTTTATTCAAATAATGGGTGGTAAAAGATTTTGGATAAGCTGAACCCGCATCGTGTACGTTACTAAATTTTGAAAACAAACATGCTGCCTTGTTCATATCCTTTTGCAAATAAAATGCAAGAACTCCCAAATGATAATAAGAATCTTGCAGCAATTCCATCGGTTGACTCCCGCACGATTGGATTTCATTAATCGCATTCAAATAAGCAACCAACGCCTTTTTATTTTTTTTGGTGGCACGATAAAAATAGCCTTCAGATAAAAATCCTTCAATTACAGATAATGATTTTATTACCTCTAGTTTCTCAGATGCCTTTTTATTGCTGCCGCCTAAAACCCATGGCAAACCAGTATAAAGTTCGAGTAAAATCATTTGAGTCTCAAGCGAAGCGGGATTGAGTAGCGCAGCTTGTTCAAAAGCGTCTTTCATTGTTCTGACATAAGGCAACGACTTTGTCCTTGGCAACTCCGAGGCTAAAATTCCAGAAATACCACCCAATAAAAATTGATACTCAAAATTATCTGGGTAGTCCTGCACCAATGTTTCCAAAAGCGCAAAAGACTTTTCATAAGAAGTCGTTGTAGCAAATAGCACCGCCAACTCTTCGCGCTCTGCTTGCGTTTTTTCAGATATCGTATCTAATTCCTGAATACGTGTTTCTTGTGCAACTGTAACTACAACAGCTTCAAAAAAAGCCTGAGGAATACGTTGACCATAAGAAAATGTTACGCAAAAAAGCAGAAAAATTATGCGTTTAGCAGATGCCATAAGGAGTCTTTTAATGCAGCGGTGCCGTGTTGCGATACAGATGAAAACATAACAAAAGGAATGTCTTTGAACGCTGCTTCACATTCCGCCTCAATAGCAGCGTAAAGCTCTTCATCTAACAAATCTACTTTTGAAATACCAATCATAAAATTCTTATCCAACAACTCGGGATTATACCGCGTCAATTCACTGTTCAAAATAGTAAATTGTTCTTTAATATCATCTGCATCAGCGGGAATAACGTAAAGCAGCACACTATTGCGCTCAATATGGCGCAAAAAATAATGCCCCAATCCTTTTCCTTCTGCTGCACCTTCAATAATACCGGGAATATCGGCCATTACAAAAGACGTAAAATCACGGTGCTGCACTATACCCAAATTAGGCTTTAGTGTAGTAAACGGATAATCTGCAATCTTTGGTTTTGCTGAAGTCAACGCAGCCAGTAATGTAGATTTTCCAGCGTTGGGAAACCCAACTAATCCCACGTCGGCTAACACTTTTAATTCTAGTGTGATTGTACGCTCAATACCTTCTTTACCAGGCTGCGCATAGCGTGGTGCTTGGTTGGTAGGACTTTTAAAATGCCAATTTCCTCGACCACCCATACCACCCGGCGCAACAATAACATCTTCTTCGGTTGTGATTTCTGCAATGCGTTCTCCCGAGTCTGAATCTAACACTACCGTTCCCAAAGGAACAGGGATAATAAGGTCTTCGCCATCAGCTCCCGTACTTCTACTTTTACTTCCGTGAAAGCCGTGTTCAGCTTTAAAATGACGTTTGTACTTAAACGTTACTAGCGTCCATAAGTTTTTATCGCCTCGAACAATTACGTGTCCGCCACGACCGCCATCGCCGCCGTCTGGCCCCCCTTTTGTGATGTATTTTTCCCTGTGGAAATGTGTAGATCCCTTGCCACCGTTACCCGAGTTAACGCTGATTTTTACATAGTCTACAAAATTTCCTTCAGTCATTACAGTTGTTCTACAATAGTGGTAAGTTGCTTGGCAATAGACGCAATAGAGCCTTCACCATTTATGGTGTGAAATTTACCCTGTGCGGAATAGTAATCGATAAGCGGTGCTGTTTTGTTGTTGTATTCCGCAAAGCGATTTCGGATTTTTTCTTCGTCTTGGTCGTCAACACGTCCGCTGTCCTTTCCTCTGTGTAATAAGCGAGCTACCAAAATATCTTCAGCAACCTCAAGTGCTAATGTGGCAGCAATTGCCATATCGTTTTTAGTTAAAAACGCATCTAAGGCCTCAGCTTGTGAAGTAGTGCGTGGAAAACCATCAAAAATAAACCCCGCAACTTTAGGGTGTTTTGCCACCTCATCTTCAAGCATTTGAATGGTTACTTCGTCTGGAACCAATTCGCCTTTGTCCATATATTCTTTTGCCAAAACACCCAAAGGAGTTTCGTTTTTGATATTGTATCGAAACACATCTCCGGTCGAAATATGAAAAAGGTTAAACGTATCTTTTAAAAACTCGGCTTGTGTACCTTTTCCTGCACCGGGTTTTCCAAACAAAATGATATTCTTCATGCGTAATTTTAATGTGCAAAGATATCCTATTTTAAGCAGTACGCCTACTGTGTGAACACATTGTAGAATATCCGTACATTTGTGGGGGTAATGAAACATGTTATTTCTTCAGATTTTACCCTTGGTATTTTAGGCGGCGGACAACTTGGCAAAATGCTTCTCGATGTTACACGCCGGTGGGACATTTGCACGCATATTCTCGATCCAAACCCCGAAGCATCTGCCCGTAACAGTTGCAATCATTTTGTTCAAGGCGATTTGATGGACTACGATACAGTACTCCATTTTGGTAAAGATGTAGATGTGTTAACCATTGAAATTGAACACGTTAACATTGATGCGCTCTATGCCTTAGAAAAAAGAGGTGTGCAGGTATATCCAAAGCCCAGCACCTTAGATGTGATTCAAAACAAACGCACGCAAAAAGAATTTTATACAGCCCAAAACCTTCCTACAGCGTCATATGCTGCCTTTGCAAACAAAGGCGAGCTACAAGAAGCTGCTGCAAAAGGAACGGTTCAATTTCCTTGTATTTGGAAAGCTGCACGCTTTGGTTACGATGGTTTTGGCGTGAAAAAATTAGATTCCATAACAGCTATTGATGCGTTACCAGACAGCGAATGCATCGTTGAAGATTTGGTACCCATCGCAAAAGAAATCTCGGTTATTGTGGCGCGTAGCGCTTCTGGAGAAGTAGCGCTTTACCCGCCCGTTGGTATGGCATTTCATCCTACTGCAAATCAAGTGGAATTTGTGTATTATCCAACAGATGTAGACCGCTCAATTTCCAAAAAAGCACAAGAAATTGCGAGAGATTTGGTTGCTGCATGGGAGCACGTTGGTCTTTTGGCGGTAGAGTTTTTTGTCGATGACAACAACACGCTTTGGATTAACGAGGTCGCCCCTCGCCCACATAATAGCGGCCACCTTAGCATTGAAGGTTGTATTACCTCTCAGTTTGAACAGCACCTCCGCGCTATTTTGGATGCGCCACTAGGTAAAACCGATTTTTATCGCCCGGCGATTATGGCAAATGTGGTTGGTCCTGCTGATGTTACTGGAGCATTTGAATATAACGGTGTCGAAACTATTTTAAGCACCCCGCAAGCCGGACTGCATATCTACGGCAAAAAATCAACCAAGCCGCAACGTAAAATGGGGCATATCACCCTAACAGGTGATGATTTAAATGGTATTTTTAAAAAAATTAGAGAACTAAAATCTGTACTTCAACTAAAAGCGAAATAATATGAAAGTAGCCGTTATTATGGGAAGCAAAAGTGATCTTCCCGTCATGCAAGAAGCCATCGACACCTTGGCGTTATTCGAACTAGATACGCATGTTGATATTGTCTCTGCACACCGAACACCCGAAAAAATGATACAATTTGCCACCACGGCACATGAGCAAGGGATTGATGTAATTATTGCGGGTGCAGGTGGCGCAGCGCATTTGCCCGGAATGGTAGCAGCTTCAAGTCCACTCCCTGTGATTGGTGTTCCCGTTAAATCGTCCAATTCCATTGACGGTTGGGATTCGGTACTTTCTATTTTACAAATGCCCGGTGGTGTTCCTGTAGCTACAGTTGCACTAAATGGTGCTAAAAATGCGGCATTACTTGCGTGTCAGATTCTAGGAGTAAAAAACCCTGCACTTAGAGAGGCCATGCTTGGATACAAAGCTGCAATGGGTGAAAAAGTACACCAAAGTGCAAAAGAGCTTAACCAAAAATAAGCGCAAAGACACTCCCCACAAACCATAAAATGGGAATTCCTTCCACCCAAAAGGAAGTAAACAAAGGCGAACGTTTTGGAGATGCGCAATAAAGTGCAATCGCTAAAAGCAATAGCATCCCCCACTCTACCCAAAGCAACACAGCTACTGCAACCGTTTTAAATGCTAAAAATGCAGTAAATCCAATTAATATACATCCCAATAGCTTTACGCCATTTACGCCTAAAAGTTGCGGTAGGGTTTTTAATGCTTTTTCATCTTTTTGCAAATCACGAAGATCAAAAGGTAAAATGAGGCAAATCATCCATAGCAGTGCTTTTATTGAAACCAACACAAATAGGTTATTTGGCAATGCCGTCAGGTTTACCGTGACAAAAACCGTCCAACAAAGTGCAACAACGAAAACTTTTACTGTTGGCACAAAGCGCAGACCCATTTTTGCACCAAAAGGAAGCGCATAACAAAACGTCAATACGCTTACAAATCCAAAGGCAACCCAAATGAAAACAGCTTGTGAAATCAATCCATAAAACCCTATAAATAGCGCCAGCAAAAAAGGAAATATCCTTTTAAAGCGTAACGGTTGTTGCTGGTATAATACGGGAACATAAACATGTAGATATTGATACGCAGCCCATCCAAAACCAAAAACAGCACACTGAAGCGAAAAGGAAAATGAAGCCCCTTGTTGCAACGCAAAAACACGGCAAAATGCCCAAAGGGCAAGGGCAACATGGAGACTAGATGACGTATAGCGCTGAAGCAATTTTCTGATGTGAAGGGCAAAAATACCAAATGTGTTAATAACATGCGGTTTTGCGGTTAACAACTTTAGCGTGAAATGATTAGGTTCTATTTTAAGATGTTGTGCAAAAAATTAACTTTGAATTTAACTTTATGGTAACACTATGAATACACAAGGTTTTGTTTTTAGACATGTTGGCCCAAACGCAGATGAGATTGCTTCCATGCTATCCGAAATTAATGCCTCATCTGTTGATGCTTTAGTTGCGCAAACTGTTCCAGATTCGATACGACTAAAGAAACCCATTTCGCTTCCTGCTGCCATAAGTGAACACGCATTTTCAAAACATATTTCGGCATTAGGAAAACAGAACAGCGTCTTTTCCTCATTCATTGGCTTGGGTTACCACGAGGCTATTTTACCTGGAGTCATTCAGCGAAACATTTTAGAAAATCCAGGTTGGTATACCGCATATACGCCTTATCAGGCTGAAATTGCTCAAGGCAGAATGGAAGCCTTGTTAAATTTTCAAACCATGGTAACCGACCTAACAGGGATGGAATTGGCAAATGCATCGCTTCTTGATGAATCCACCGCAGCTGCTGAGGCGATGAGTTTGTTATTTGGGCAACGCACAAGACCGCAAAAAAAGAATAATGTCTCCTTGTTTTTTGTAGATGAAAACACCTTGCCGCAAACCAAATCCGTGTTAGAAACACGTGCAAATCCTATTGGGATTACTTTAATCTACGGAGCACCCGAAACGTTTATTCCTACAAACGAATATTTTGGTGCGTTGATTCAATATCCAGGAGCAAACGGTGCCATTCCAGATTTAAAATCCTTTATTGAAGTTGCAAAAGAAGTAGAAATAAAAACAGCTGTTGCCGCAGACCTCATGAGCTTGGTGCTTTTAGAGGCACCCGGAACGCTTGGCGCAGATGTTGTCGTAGGAAGCACACAACGATTTGGTATTCCACTTGGCTACGGAGGTCCGCATGCCGCCTATTTTGCCACAAAATCGGACTACAAAAGAAGTGTTCCCGGAAGAATTATTGGCGTAACACAAGATAGAGCAGGAAATCGAGCGTTACGAATGGCATTACAAACCCGCGAGCAACATATCAAAAGAGATAGAGCCACTTCCAATATTTGCACCGCGCAAGTGCTGTTAGCCGTCATGGCAGGAATGTATGCTGTATATCATGGCCCAAAAGGATTAAAAGACATTGCATCAAGAATACATCGCAACGCCTGTAAATTAAATACCGCTTTAGGCGATTTGGGCATCAAACAAAAAAATAAGGCGTTCTTTGATACGCTTTGGATTGAGGCAGCTGAAAAAAATATTCGTCCGTTAGCAGAAAATGCGGGGATAAATTTCCGTTATATCAACGAAAATGAATTAACGCTTTCCGTAAATGAGACAACAGAATCGCATCAAATTGAAACCTTAATTCAGATTTTTACGCAAGCAAGCCAAGCAACACCAGTTCATGCAGCTAAACCACATGAAAATTGCTTGCCAGATGCTCACAAACGTACCACGGCATTTTTAACCCACAACGTATTCCAACGCTATCATGCAGAAACTAGTATGATGCGTTATATCAAATCGTTGGAACGAAAAGATTTGGCATTAAATCATTCCATGATTGCTTTAGGTTCGTGTACCATGAAACTCAATGCAGCCACAGAAATGTTTGCATTAAGTGATCCACAATGGAACAACATTCACCCATTTGCGCCCTTAGATCAAGTGGCAGGTTATACACGTATGCTACATGACCTTGCCGATTATCTTACTGAAATTACAGGTTTCGGAGGTACATCATTGCAACCCAACTCTGGCGCACAAGGTGAATTTGCTGGGCTTATGGTGATTCGTGCGTATCATCAGGCAAACAACAACACGAATAGAAATATCTGTCTCATTCCGGCATCGGCACATGGTACTAATCCTGCATCAGCAGTAATGGCAGGCATGCAAGTAGTCGTAGTGGGAACAGATGAGCGCGGTAATATTGACCTTGCTGACTTAAAAGATAAAGCCGACGCGCATGCCGAAAACTTAGCCGCACTGATGATTACGTATCCGTCTACGCATGGCGTTTTTGAATCGGCTATTAAAGAAATTACGGATTATATACACCGTAAAGGCGGTCAAATTTATATGGACGGTGCAAATATGAATGCACAAGTTGGGCTTACAAACCCTGCCGCTATTGGCGCAGATGTATGTCATTTAAACCTTCATAAAACCTTTGCGATCCCGCACGGCGGGGGTGGTCCAGGCGTAGGGCCTATTTGTGTTGCCGAACATCTTGTTCCGTTTTTACCAAGCCACGCTATTGTTCCAACAAGTGGCAAAAAAGGTATTTCCGCCCTTTCTGCAGCCCCTTTTGGTTCTGCATTGGCCTGTTTGATTTCGTATGCCTATATCCGATTACTTGGAGCAGATGGACTCACAAAGTCAACTGAAATTGCCATTCTAAACGCAAACTACATCAAAGAGCGTATTGCCAAACACTACCCGGTACTGTATAGCGGAGACAATAACAGGGCAGCACATGAATTTATCATTGATTGTCGTGCTTTTAAAGAAAAAGGTATTGAAGCAATGGATATTGCCAAACGCCTTATTGATTACGGTTTTCATGCGCCTACCGTTTCGTTTCCCGTAGCAGGAACGATGATGATTGAGCCAACAGAAAGTGAAAACAAAGAAGAACTAGACCGTTTTTGTGAGGCACTGATTTCCATTCGCTACGAGATTGAAGCAAGTGACGCAAATCAAGAAAACAATATGCTGCGAAATGCACCGCATACATTAGCACAGCTCACAGCACATGAGTGGAAACTTCCTTACACTAGAGATGAAGCCGCATATCCGTTACAATATGTGCGTGAAAATAAGTTTTGGGCAAGTGTTCAGCGTGTTGATGAGGCTTATGGTGATCGAAATTTAGTCTGTACATGTGCACCTATCGAATCGTATTCCAATAAACAAGTAGCGCATAACGAGTAAACATTAAGGCATCAGCTAAAAATTATTTTTATCTTTGGCCGATAGTTTTAGAACTATTTATAAATCTAACTAAACCCAATGGGAATTCACATCACTGGCGTTGGGAGCTACATTCCTACTCATACCGAAAGAAACGAGGACTTTATTAACCGTTCATTTTTGGACACAGATGGTAGTCCATTCAAAAATGAAAATGGCGATATTATTGAGAAGTTTAAAGCTATTACGGGTATTGAAGAGCGCCGTTATGCAAAACCGCATCAATCGGCCTCAGACCTTGCTTTTTTGGCTGCCGAAAGAGCTATTGAAGACGCTGCATTAGATCCCGAAACACTGGATTATATCATTGTGGCACATAATTTTGGTGACATTCAACATGGATGTATCCAAACCGAAATGCTACCCTCGCTTGCCACGCGTGTAAAACATCAATTACAGATCAAAAATCCAAACTGCGTAGCCTATGATGTTATTTTTGGTTGTCCAGGCTGGGTAGAAGGCGTGATTCAAGCGCAAGCTTTTATCAAAGCTGGAATGGCAAAAAAATGCTTGGTTATTGGTGCAGATACACTGTCAAGAATTATTGATACTAGCGACAGGGATTCCATGATTTTTGCCGATGGTGCAGGTGCAACTATAATTGAAGAAACGAATAAAGAAGGTGGGATTTTAAGTCATTGTACACAATCCTTCAGTAACGGAGAGGCTTTTTATATTTATTCTGCAAAATCGTATGTACCAGATGCTGAACCGACCGACAAATACATTAAAATGTATGGTCGTAAAGTATATGAATTTGCTATAAGCCATGTGCCACAGGCTTTAAAAGAATGCTTAGACAACAGCGGCGAGGAAATTAGTGCATTGTCCAAAGTGTTTTT
>JAACDD010000166.1 GCA_009937085.1 Bacteroidota bacterium | reverse complement strand
TTTATGGATTGCCAGGTTTGGTATCTTCTTTACGGTTATTGGGCCGAGAAGCACCCTTGCACATTTATGGTCCAAAGGGAATAAAAGAAGCACTTACATTATTACTTAAACTCGCGAATTCAAGGACTAATTTTCCGCTTCACTTTCATGAACTTGAAAGCGACGAATCTGAATGTGTTTTTGAAGATGATGGAGTTGTTATTCGTACCATTCCTTTAAAACATCGCGTGTATACCAACGGATTTTTATTCGCCGAAAAAGAGGGATTACGCCGTATAAATGCCGATGCAACAAATGCCGCAGGAGTCGATAAAAGCCAATTTAGATTGTTGCAATTGGGTCAAGATGTTATGGTAGATGGCGTTTTGGTTAAAAACAGCGCAGTAACCCAAAATCCACATCCTCCAAAAAAATATGCATATTGTAGTGATACTGCTTATTTACCCGAAATTATTGGCATTATTCGAGATGCAGATTGGTTGTATCACGAATCAACTTTTTTGCAACAACACGAATCTCTTGCCAAACAAACCCAACACAGTACGGCTGAACAGGCAGCCACCATTGCTCGTGACGCAAATGTTGGACGCTTGATTTTGGGACATTACTCATCCCGATATAAAAATCTTGACCTTTTTGCGCAAGAAGCAAAAGCAATTTTCCCAAATGTGGTACTTGCTACAGATGGCGCTGTGATTTCCTAAGCTTTATTCGTATTTTTATAGAATGAAAAAGGATTTAGGGCACTTACGTAAAAACTATACTGCAAACGCATTAGATGAAGCCAACTCGCCCAACACGCCACTTGAATTATTTTCTGTGTGGTTTGATGAGGTAACACAGGCGGGCGGAGTTGAAGAAGTTAATGCGATGACACTTAGCACTATTGATTCCCATGGACAGATTCGGGGTAGGGTGGTGCTGTTAAAAGACCTTTCGGAAGTTGGTTTTGTATTTTATTCAAACTATGAAAGTGATAAATGCCAAGCGTTGTTAAAACATCCAAAAGTGAGTTTGTCCTTCTTTTGGCCCAATTTAGAACGGCAGGTTATTATTTCAGGAATAGCAGAAAAAACTTCAGATGCCGTTTCGGATGCTTATTTTTCCTCTCGACCACGTGGAAGCCAACTAGGCGCTCATGTTTCACCTCAAAGTCAACGTATAGATTCAAGAGCTGTTTTGGAGGAACGCCTTGAAATGCTCACAAATAAGTTTGAAGGAAAAGACATTCCAAGGCCAGATCATTGGGGAGGCATTATTGTGAAGCCACAACGCATTGAGTTTTGGCAAGGAAGACCAAACAGACTTCATGACCGCATTGTATATACCAAATCTGAAGATACCTCATGGAGCAGAAAACGCTTAGCCCCTTAATCTACTTGCTATGAAAACGTGGATAATGATGCGTCATGGCAAATCATCTTGGGAACTTCAAGTTTCAGACGCCGACCGTCCGCTAAACGAACGCGGTATTAACGACGCACACCGTATGGGTGCATTTTTGGCCACCAAAGATCTTGAGATTGATGCTGCTTACACCAGTCCTGCCAATCGTGCAGCACATACAGGACTGATCGTTTTAAAGGAGTTGAATTTGCCATTTCACAAACTTTCGGTCAGTACTATGTTGTATGACTTTAGTGGAGAGGATGTATTGGAATTTGTACGTTGCCTTCCAGATGAAGAAAATACGATCATTACTTTCGGGCACAATCATGCGTGTACAGCCTTAGCACATTCACTTGGTGGGTTTGAAGGAGCCAATATTCCAACAGCAAGTGCTGTGCTTTTTCGCTTTGACGTATCTTTGTGGTCATCACTAAAAACAGGAACTGCCGAGTGCATTTCCCCTAAAATGTTAATGTAATTTGGAATTGCCATTCGTAAATCGTGAGTTAAGTTGGTTGGATTTTAACCGACGTGTATTGCAAGAAGCGCAAGACGAGCGTGTTCCGCTGATTGAGCGCATTCGATTTATAGGTATTTTCTCTAACAACTTAGACGAGTTTTATCAAGTTCGCTATGCAACTGTAAAGCGCATTGCTCAGGTAGAAGCGGAACTCGACTCAGTAGCAGGGCAAAAAGCAGAGCAGCTTTTACAAGAAATCACACAAAAAACAGCAGCATTACAGGACGATAGCTTTGCTACCATCAAGCAACTAACAGAAGAACTCAAAAGCGAACAAATTTTTGTGTTAGACGAAACAATGTTAGATGAAGAACACGCTGCTTTTGTACATCAATATTTTAATGAAAAGGTAAGTCCGTCGTTGTTAACAGTTGTTATCAGTGAGCAAACACGAATACCAAACACAAAAGGGAGCAACGTATTTCTTGGCATTCGACTTGAGCAAGCAAATGCCGCAGAGCCATTGTATGCCTTAATTGAAATTCCTTCTCATTTAGATCGAATTGTTGTGCTTCCAGCGCGAGGTGAAAAAAAATATGTGATGCTTTTGGACGACCTGATTCGCCATCAGATGCAGTATATTTTCTCCATCTTTTCGCCTACATCTATTGCGGCATATATGGTTAAGTTTACTCGAGATGCGGAGTTAGATTTTGACGATGATATCAACAAAAGTTATGTAGATAAAATTGCTTCAAGTGTTCGCGAACGTGTTGGTGGTGACCCAGTTCGATTTGTCTACGATAAAAAAATAGAGCCAGAAATGCTCGAGCTATTGCTCGATAAATTTCAAATTGGCTCACGGGATAGCGTCATTCCAGGAGGGCGTTACCACAACCGTCGTGATTATATGAAGTTTCCAAGTTTGGGACGTACAGATTTACTTTACGATAAAATAACCCCACTTCCGGTTAAAGAATTTTCGTTGGATCAAAGTGTTCTAGCTCAAATCGCCAATCGAGATTACTTGCTTTATACTCCGTATCATTCATTTGCCTATGTGATTAAGTTTTTACGTGAAGCAGCTTTAGATCCAAAGGTCAAAAGTATTTTTATAACGATTTATCGCTTGTCTGATGATTCTCAAGTAGCCAATGCGCTGATTCAAGCGGCACGTAACGGAAAACTAGTTACCGTACAGATAGAACTACAAGCTAGATTTGATGAGGAATCCAACATTCGCTACGCTGAGATGCTCAAAAACGAAGGGGTTCAATTGGTTTTTGGTATTCCAAGTTTGAAAGTCCATTCTAAAATCTGTTTTATCCAGCGTCAAGAAGAGGATAAGCTTACGCGATATGGTTTTATAAGCACGGGGAACTTTAACGAATCTACGGCTCGAATTTATACCGATTACACACTTTTTACTGCCAATCAGCAGATTTTAAAAGAAGTCAATCGGGTGTTTAATTTTTTAGAAAAAAGCTACAAAGTGCTTTCACACAAGCACTTACTCATTTCACCATTTACAACATCAACTGGTTTAAAAGAACGCATTGAAAGAGAAATTGCTTTTGCCAATGAAGGAAAAATTGCGCTGATTCGTATCAAAATAAACAATTTGACAAACTACGATATGGTAGAAGCTTTGTACAAAGCAAGTCAAGCAGGCGTACAGATTCGGATGATTGTTCGTGGTATTTGTTGTTTGGTTCCTGGTGTTAAGGGCGTAAGTGAAAATATCGAAGTTATAAGTGTAGTGGATAGGTTTTTGGAACATCCACGAATGGTTATTTTTGAAAATGATGGTGACCGAGATATTTTTATCTCCTCTTCGGATTGGATGACGCGAAATTTAGATAACCGCGTAGAGGTTTCTTGTCCGATTTATGACAAGGAAATCCAACAGGAATTAGTAGATACCTTTGAGTTAAGTTGGAACGATAACGTTAAATCACGTTGGGTAAACAGCGATAAAAAGCCTGTCTATCGCACCAATGGCGCAGCAACACTGCGTTCTCAAGAAGCTACCTATGCGTACTATAAAAACAAAATCGAAACGCCGTGAGATTATCCAAATATGCTGCTATAGATATTGGTTCAAACGCTGTTAGATTATTGGTGAGCAACGTAATAGAGCGCAAAAACAAACCCACTGTTTATACTAAAAGTGCAATGGTTCGTGTGCCCATACGATTAGGACAAGACACTTTTACTCATGGTTCCATTGGAATGCCAAACCAACAACGCTTGATAGATGCGATGCACTCGTTCAAGTTGCTGATGGGAATTCATGGCGTTTCACACTATATGGCATGTGCTACTTCGGCGTTGCGTGAAGCTAAAAATGGAAAGCAACTTATTGAGCGTATCCATAAAGAAACAGAAGTTTCTATTGAACTAATCGATGGAAAACGGGAGGCAGAAATTATTGCTATGACCGATTTATTCGACGTCGTAAAACCGCATAAATCCTATCTATTTGTAGATGTTGGCGGAGGAAGTACAGAACTAACCCTTATTCGTCAAGGGAAAACAATTGCATCAAAATCATTTAAAATTGGTACCGTTCGATTACTCAATAAAATGGTACAAGACAGTGAGTTGGAAAAGTATAAAGCTTGGATTGTTACACATACCAAATCGCTAAGCCGAATTTCAGTAGTTGGTTCTGGTGGAACCATTAATAAAGTATTTAAAATGACCGGACGAAAAATTGGAAAGCCACTTTCGTTTATGTTGCTATCTGAACAACACGAATACTTGAAAAAACGCAGTCAAAAAGAGCTTATGGTGGATTTGGAACTTAATCCAGATAGGGCAGATGTGATTGTTCCTGCAGTTCAAATTTACCTTACCGCAATGAAGTTTAGCGGCTCAAATAAAATTTATGTTCCAAAAGTTGGACTCGCTGACGGGATGATAAAACTGCTCTATAAAGAATTGCACTAACGATATTTTTGTCTAATGCTGAAGTAAAGCTTAGTACTCTAGGTTAAAACTTTTTTTGAATGCTTCAACTAATGGGTTTTTCTGAACCAATTCTTGGTATTTATCGTCTGCCGTATACACAAACTTTTTTTCCACTTTAGCATCCACATGGACTTGTAAGCTCAAATGATCGTTTTGCAATTGTTTTCTCAAAAACTGCAACAAAAATGAACTGTTTTTTTCCAGCTCTACTTTATTGGTTTCGTTGGGAACGCTAAGGTGAATTTCAGTTTTATTTTTTAGTCTCGGAAGATCCAATTGAAGTAATGCGACCATATTTCGTTCCCCTCTGTTAGTCATGCGCTTGGTGTAGCTTTCCCATTGCTCAATTAATGCATCTTGTGAAACTTCTTGTGTATTGATTTTTTCGTCGTCGCTTGCGTCAACTAATTTCGTTTGATGTTCTTTTTGCACCCGCAAACTGGATAAAGACAATCCAGACACCCCTTGTGCAGATAAATCTAACTGAATAGGTGTTTCTTCGATGGGTTCAGCAACCTCATTAACAGCAGTAGCGCTTGCTGAAGCTTCTACTTCATCATCAATTTTATTTTCTACAGGAGTAACAACAGGTTTCGGTATCGGTTGTTCAATGGCTTCAGCACTTTCAACAGCATTAGCTAATGTTGAAGAAGCTACTTCTTCCTTGGGTTTTATGTAGGGCTTAGGCTTTTTTTTTTCGCCTTCTGTTAACGAAGCAATTTGCATCAAGCAGAGTTCCACTTGTAAGTGCGGATGTAAACTACTTTTGTATTGCAACGCATAGGTGTTGGCAAGTTCTAAAGCTTGAAGTAAAAATGCAGCTGAAATCCCTTTTGCTTGGGTGTGAAATTTGGTTTCGGTTTCGGCACTTACTTCTAATAATTTTGTTGTTCCATCGTTTTGGCACATCAATAAATCTCGGAAGTGTTTTGAAAGTCCGTTTATAAAATGATAGCCATCAAAACCTAAATCAATCAACGAATTAAATTGCAGTACACTGTTGTGCAAATCTCCATTTTGCAACATATCCGTTATGCCAAGATAACTGTCGTGGTCAAGGATATTAAGATTTAGAGAAACATGCTTAGCGGTAAGTGTTTCTCCAGAATAACTCACCATACGATCAAAAATAGACAGTGCGTCGCGCATGGCGCCATCTGCTTTTTGAGCAATTAAATGCAACGCATCATCTTCAGCATGAATACCTTCTCTGTCAGCAATGGTTTTTAAATAGGCTTGGGCGTCATGAATGCTAATTCGTCTAAAATCAAAAATTTGACATCTAGACAATATTGTAGGTATAATTTTCTGCTTTTCAGTAGTTGCCAAAATAAAAATGGCGTGTTGTGGTGGTTCTTCAAGTGTTTTAAGAAAGGCATTAAAGGCTGCCGAACTTAACATGTGCACTTCATCAATGATATAAACCTTGTAGTTTCCTTTTTGAGGAGGAATACGCACTTGCTCAATCAAGTTCCTAATATCTGCAACCGAGTTATTAGAAGCCGCATCAAGTTCAAATACATTGAATGCAAAGTCTTCATTTGGATCAATGGGTGCAGTACCGCTATTTATTTTTTTGGCAAATATTCGAGCGCAAGTAGTTTTACCAACTCCTCTTGGCCCGCAAAAGAGCATGGCTTTGGCTATTTTACCTAAATCAATAGCATTTTGCAATGTCTG
>JAACDD010000165.1 GCA_009937085.1 Bacteroidota bacterium | reverse complement strand
CGATTTAATTTTAAATCGTCCACTTTCAGCCGAGGCGTAGTTTCAACCAATAATTATACTATATTTGCAGCCTTCGAGAAAAACTCGAAGTTGCATAAAAATCATTTACAATAATATTGGCATGTCACTAAGTAAAGAAAACAAAGCTGAAATCTTCAAAAAGTACGGTAAATCTGAAAAAGATACCGGAAGTACAGAAGGACAAATCGCTTTATTTACAAACCGAATCAATTTCCTAACAGGACACCTGAAAAAAAATCACAAAGATTACAACACAGAGCGTTCATTAGTTATGTTGGTTGGTAAAAGAAGAAGTCTTTTGGACTATTTAAAGAACAAAGACATCGAACGCTACCGTTCCTTAATTAAGGAGTTAGGCATTCGTAAGTAAGCACATAAAAGCATCCGCATCATACCGGCTTTTCATTAGGTATCTACGACCACAACACAACACAACAGATACTAACTTTAAAATAAAAACGTATGATACCCAACGTACATACCTCGACTATTGATTTAGGCGATGGCCGTACTATAACACTCGAAACAGGCAAGCTTGCCAAGCAAGCTGACGGCTCTGTTGTCGTAAGAAGTGGAAACTGTATGCTATTAGCAACCGTTGTTTCTGCACGACAAGCTTCCCCTGTAGACTTTCTACCTTTAACCGTAGATTATCGTGAAAAATTTGCTGCCGCAGGACGATTCCCAGGTGGTTTCTTTAAGCGCGAAGCAAGACCCAGCAATGAAGAAGTTTTAACCATGCGATTGGTTGACCGTGTATTGCGTCCTCTTTTTCCAAAAGATTACCATGCCGAAACACAGGTCATGATCCAGCTTATGTCGCATGACGAAACAGTTATGCCCGATGCATTAGCAGGTTTGGCTGCCTCGACCGTTATTCAACTTTCTGACATTCCTTTTGAATATCCAATTTCAGAAGTACGTGTAGGACAAATTGATGGTCGTTTTATCATAAACCCTAGTAAAGAACAACTTAAAGAATCTAATGTTGACATCATGATTGGTGCCAGTGCAGATTCGGTTACTATGGTTGAAGGCGAGTTTGATGAGATTTCTGAAGAAGTTATGGCAGATGCCATTCGCTTTGGACACGAAGCCATCAAAAAGGAAGTTGCTGCGCAAATTGAGTTAGCAGAAGCCGTAGGCAAAAAAGAAACACGTGAATACGAAGCCGAAGCTAGCGACGAAGAATTGCAACAAAAAGTACACGACTTTGCCTACCAAAAATGCTATGACATAGCAAAAGAAGGTAGTTCTAAACAAGAACGTGGCGTTGCTTTTGGAGAAGTAAAAGAGGCTTTACTAGCAACATTTTCGGAAGAAGAATTGGAAGAAAATGGCAAACTAATTGGCAAATACTTTGGCAAAGCGCAAAAAGAAGCGGTTCGTGAATTAGTACTTGCAGAAGGCATTCGCTTAGATGGACGTAAAACAACAGATATCAGACCGATTTGGTGTGAGGTAGATTACTTACCTTCTACACACGGTTCGTCTGTATTTACACGAGGTGAAACGCAAGCTTTAGCTACCGTGACTCTTGGTACGTCAAGAGAAGCGAATATTATTGACTTGCCAACAGAACAAGGCGAAGAAAATTTCTATTTGCATTACAATTTCCCTCCATTCTGTACAGGTGAAGCACGTCCATTACGTGGTACATCACGTAGAGAAGTAGGACACGGAAATCTTGCGCAGCGCGCACTTAAAAAAGTAATGCCAGACGATTGTCCTTATACTGTACGTGTTGTTTCAGAAGTATTGGAATCTAATGGTTCCTCTTCTATGGCAACGGTTTGTGCCGGTACCATGGCGCTGATGGATGCAGGTGTTCAAATAAGCAATCCTGTTTCGGGAATTGCCATGGGGCTTATATCTGACGGTGAGCGTTTTGCTGTACTTTCTGATATTTTAGGTGATGAAGATCACCTTGGTGATATGGACTTTAAGGTCACTGGAACTGAAAATGGTATCACAGCATGTCAAATGGACATCAAAGTCAAAGGACTTTCTTATGATATTTTGATTCAGGCACTAAAGCAAGCGCGTGATGGTCGTTTACATATTTTAGAGAAACTTACAGATACTATTGATGCTCCTGCTGTAGATGTAAAAGAGCATGCACCAAAAATGGTGATGCGTACTGTTCCAAACGAATATATTGGTGCAATTATTGGTAGTGGTGGTAAAGTAATTCAAGAATTACAGAAAGAAACCAACACCACGATTGTTATCAACGAAGACCCTGATACTGGAGAAGGTATCGTGGAAATTTTAGGTACAGGTGCAGAAGGAATCGATCAAGTTCAAGCACGAATAGACGCGCTTATGTTTAAGCCAGAAGTAGGTGAAGTGTACGAAGTACAGGTCATCAAAATTTTGGAATTCGGCGCTGTGGTAGAATACACCGATGCTCCTGGAAACGAAGTGTTGCTACACGTGAGTGAGTTGGCTTGGGAACGTACCGAAAACGTAACTGATGTTGTAAACATGAACGACGTGTTTGAGGTAAAATACTTTGGTGTTGATCCGCGTACTCGAAAAGAAAAAGTATCGCGCAAAGCACTTTTAGAAAAACCTGAAGGTTATATAGAACGCAAGCCTCGTCCTAGTGGAGATAGAGATAAAAGAAGAGGTGGTGGAAATAATAGACGTCCAAAACGCGACTAATTCATCCTCCTTTTAAAACAACAAATCCGCTAAAAATATTTTAGCGGATTTTTTTTTGATTTAATGTAACCTTAAGTGGTCATTAAACGTATAATACATAACAATCATACAATTCAAAGCAAATGAGACAGCTGAAAATCACCAAGCAGGTTACGAATCGTGAAACTGCATCGCTAGATAAATACCTTCAAGAAATTGGAAAAGTCGATCTTATTACGGCCGAAATGGAAGTGGAATTGGCGCAGCGTATTAAGGCAGGTGACCAAATTGCTTTGGAAAAACTAACTAAGGCAAACCTTAGGTTTGTGGTGTCTGTAGCAAAACAATACCAAAACCAAGGACTTACCCTTCCCGATCTTATTAACGAAGGAAACTTGGGACTTATAAAAGCCGCAAAACGTTTTGACGAAACACGTGGATTTAAATTTATCTCTTACGCTGTTTGGTGGATTAGACAATCTATTTTACAAGCCCTTGCAGAGCAGTCTAGAATTGTACGCTTGCCGCTAAATAAAATTGGGTCAATTAATAAAATCAATAAAACCTACGCGTTTTTGGAGCAAGCGCATGAGCGTGTACCTTCAGCAGAAGAAATCGCTAAGGAATTGGACATGACCGTTTCTGACGTTAAAGAGTCGATGAAAAACTCAGGACGTCACGTATCGATGGATGCACCACTTGTTGAAGGAGAAGATTCTAACTTATATGACGTCTTGCGTTCTGGCGAATCGCCAAACCCAGATAGAACGTTAATGCATGAATCGTTGCGTACTGAAATTGAACGTGCACTCGAAACACTGACTCCTCGAGAAGCTGATGTAGTGCGTTTGTACTTCGGCCTTGGGAATCAACATCCTATGACACTAGAAGAGATTGGCGAAACCTTTGACCTTACACGCGAACGTGTGCGTCAAATCAAAGAAAAAGCCATCCGAAGATTAAAGCATACATCAAGAAGTAAAATATTAAAAACCTATTTAGGATAATGGGAAATATCAAAATTGCACCTTCCATGTTGGCGGCAGATTTTGCCAATTTGGAACGTGATGTACAGGTGGTTAATCAAAGTCAAGCAGACTGGTTTCACATGGACATTATGGACGGTATTTTTGTTCCAAATATTTCGTTTGGGATGCCTGTTCTTAAAGCAATGGCACAGCACGCCAAAAAACCACTTGATGTGCATTTGATGATTGTTGACCCTGACCGCTACATTCAAACATTTGCCGATTTGGGCGCAGCCGTACTTACCGTTCACGCAGAGGCTTGTACGCACCTGCATCGTACGGTTCAAGCAATTAAGTCTACAGGGATGAAAGCTGGTGTAGCACTAAATCCACACACCCCTATTTCAGTTGTGGAAGAGGTTATTTCAGATTTGGATTTAATTTGTGTTATGAGCGTAAATCCAGGTTTTGGTGGGCAACAATTTATAGAAAATACTTATGATAAAGTCCGTCGACTACGCGAGTTAGCGAATGCTAAAAATGCGGAAGTCATGATTGAAATTGACGGTGGCGTCACATCTAAAAACGCTGCAGCTCTCGTACAAGCTGGTGCAGATGTGCTTGTGGCAGGTAGCTTTGTGTTTAAGTCTGAAAATCCTTCAGAAACTATTTCCAATTTACGTACTATCGCAAACACTTAATTCGTAGTAAACGATTTATTTTCTTAATTTTAGAAAATCAAATCTTTATTATGATGAAAACACAGCCCTTTATTATTGCTGTATTTCTGGTGTTTTTAGGGTGTAAAACCAACGTACTTACAGGTAAAAAAACCCTTAATTTTTTTGGTGACAACAAGCAGCTCTTTGCTACGTCGTTACAACAATACCAATCGTTTATAAATGAAAACGAGGTGGTAACCAACACCAAAGAAGCAGATTTGGTAAAATCCATTGGGGAAGATATTGCCCGTGCAGCGCAAATTTATTTCAATTACAAAGGCCAGCCCAATATGTTAAATGACTACAATTGGGAGTATAACTTGGTAAAAAACAAGCAAGTAAATGCTTGGTGTATGCCTGGCGGTAAAATTGTATTCTACACGGGAATTATGCCCATTGCAGCAAACCCCGATGGCATAGCTGCCATTATGGGACATGAAGTAGCGCACGCTTTAGCCGACCATGGCGCACAACGTATGAGCCTTAGCATTGTACAGCAAGCAGGTAGCATTATTACATCCGAAGCTGCCAAAAATCAAGATGCGCAAAAGCAACAACAAATTATGATGGCCTATGGTGTTGGCACAACTCTTGGTGGTATGTTGCCGTTTAGTAGAAAGCACGAAAGCGAAGCCGATAAAATTGGATTAGAACTTATGACCATTGCAGGTTATAACCCAGAAGAGGCACCCAAATTATGGGAACGTATGAAAGCACAGTCAAAGGGCAGTCAACCCGAGTTTTTAAGCACACACCCTAGCGAAGTCCGCAGAATTGCTAACTTACAAAGCTGGATACCCGGAGCCAAGGCACTAGCCATACAAATCAATGCAACTGCGGTTGCGCATTAATTAATTAACCTATAAATCAATCTTATGAGAACTTCTGTTTTTTTACTATTCGTAGGTGTACTGCTTACAAGTTGTACACAACCATCTGCCGAAGAAAAATTACATACACTTATGCAGAGCTATCACGAGCAAACGCTAGAAATGAACCCCATTAGTGCAACCTTCCAAGGCGATACGCGCTATAATGACTATTTACCAAACTACCTTGACGATGAAGTTATAGCATCGCAAAAGGCTTTTTATTCCGAAACACTCCAAGCACTTCATTCAATTAACACCAACGACTTAAATGAGCAAGAACAACTCAGTAAAAAAGTGTTGCGATGGGAATGTGAAACCAACTTGATGGGCATGGAATTTCCTACTGAACTGCTTCCTATAAACCAAATGTGGACGCTACAGCTTACTATGGGGCAATTGGCAGCGGGTTCAAGCGCACAGCCTTTTGCTACCGTAGACGATTACATCAATTGGCTTTCCCGTGTAGATGATTATGTGGTATGGCTAAAAAGTGCAAAAGCGCGAATGAAAGAAGGAATTATGCAAGACGTAGTGCTTCCAAAATCATTGATCAGAAAAGTAGTGCCACAACTTCAAGCGATGACCGAACCCGATTTGGATAAAAATATTTTTTATAAGCCTGTCAAAAATTTTCCAGAAGATTTTACGGCAGCGCAAAAAGATAGTCTTTCAGCGGCGTATGCCGATATGGTTACTGCTAAAATCATTCCTGCCTACCAAGACTTGGCAGATTTTATGGATGGCACTTATTTAGCGGCGGGGCGCAACAGTAGTGGATTTAATGCTTATTCGTTTGGAGAAGATTATTACAATTACGCCATCAGACTTTATACCACTACAGACATGACGGCTGACGAAATCCATCAACTCGGACTGTCTGAGGTTGCGCGTTTACGGAGTGAAATGGAGCGTGTCAAAGCACAGGTCGGTTTTAAAGGAGATTTAAATGCTTTTTTTGAGCATGTCCGTACGTTGCCAAAACTGATGCCGTTTGACGACCCACAACAGCTTATTGATAACTTTAATGCTATTCACGACAAGATGAAAGCAAAAGTAGATGCCTTATTTGAACTACAACCCAAAACGCCATTTGAAGTACGAAGGGTTGAGGCGTTTAGAGAAAAATCAGCAGCAGCACATTACAATCCTGGCTCTCTTGACGGCACCAGACCTGGTGTTTTTTATGTGCCAATTCCAAATGTAAAAGAATACAATATTTTCTCTGACGAAGATTTGTTTTTACACGAAGCCATCCCGGGACATCACTTTCAAATTTCGCTGCAACAAGAAGATGCGTCCCTACCCGATTTTAGAAAAACACTTTGGTACAGTGCCTATGGCGAAGGCTGGGCGTTGTACTGCGAGTCGTTGGGAACAGAACTGGGTTTGTATGATGATCCGTATCAATATTTTGGGATGTTAAGCGCCGAAATGCACCGCGCCATTCGCTTGGTGGTAGATACGGGCATTCACACCAAAGGCTGGACACGCGAGCAAGCCATTGCCTACTCCTTAGCAAATGAAGCCGAACCTGAATACGCCATTATTTCTGAAATAGAACGCTATATGGCAAATCCAGGACAGGCGTTGTCCTATAAAATTGGACAGTTAAAAATTAGAGCGCTTCGTACTTTGGCAGAGCAGACCCTTGGCGATGCTTTTGATATTCGTGCATTTCACCGCATTGTTTTAGAGTCTGGATGTATTCCATTGGCGTTGTTAGAAGATAAAATTAACGCTTGGATTGCTAATACAGCATCCTAAATTCTCATCTTTATCCTTATTTTAGTATTTAATATATATATATGATTTTAGTTACAGGAGGTTTAGGGTTTATTGGATCGCATACGGTAGTCGCCTTACAAGAAAAAGGACATCAAGTCTTGATCGTCGATGATTTATCTAACGCTTCTGTTGAAGTCTTGGATGGCATAGAAACAGCTAGTGGCATTCGCCCAACGTTTATAGAGCTCAACCTGCAAAACGGCGCTGCAGTTGCCGAAATGTTTCAACAACATCACATTACAGGAATTATTCATTTTGCGGCATATAAGGCTGTTGGAGAAAGCGTACAAAAACCTGTGGCGTACTACCAAAATAACTTAGGGTCGATGCTAAATTTATTGGCAGAAGTTGAAAAAGCAGCATCACCTATTCCGTTTATCTTTAGTTCGTCTTGTACTGTTTATGGCGAAGCTACTGAACTTCCCATTAACGAAAATGCAAAAGTTCAACCTGCTATGTCTCCGTATGGGAACACCAAACAAATTGGTGAAGAAATTTTAGTAGATACCGTAAATGCCATTGAAGGATTTCGGGTAATTTCACTGCGCTACTTTAATCCTATTGGGGCACATCCGTCTATTGCCATTGGGGAATTACCCTTAGGAAAACCACAGAATTTAGTTCCATTTATTACGCAAACTGCAGCGGGATTGTATCCAAAACTAACTGTTTTTGGCAACGACTACCCTACCTCAGACGGCACGAATGTTAGAGATTATATCCATGTGGTAGATTTGGCAGAGGCACATGTGGTAGCATTAGAACGTATTTTGGAAAGCAAAAGTACAGAAGCCTATGAAGTCTTTAATTTAGG
>JAACDD010000164.1 GCA_009937085.1 Bacteroidota bacterium | reverse complement strand
TACTGCAATTAAAATTGCTGTTAATTTATACTTAGATATTATAAATCTATTTTTAGATCTTCTTGAAATATTGGCTGATTCAAACTAAAATATTTTTTCATTAGATCAAATTTTATTCAAAATAATAAAACTAAACCATAGGCATATCTTCTTCTTTTAGCTCTGCTACTTCTAATCCTCTTAAGTAGGTTAGACCTCATTTAACATTCTGTTAAAGTGATGTTTTTTATATTTAAATTCTAAATAAAAATTTTTCATAATGAAAAAACTTTTTTTACTGATCTCACTTATTTCAATTATATCTTGTGAGCAAACAATATCAAAAAGCGAGAATGAACTTTTAATTGAAAGGAATAATGCCATTGTTTCAAAGAATTTTGAAGCGTACAATACTGGTAATTTTGAGGTGTTTAAATCTACAATTAGCGATGACTTTACCTTTACTTTGAGGGGCGAGCTCGACATATCAGGAACTTATAATTATCAAGAACTTCTTATGGCTGCTGGGGCATTTCAATCTCTTTTAAAAAATGGATGGAGAGGAAATGTAGATAAGATAATTTCTGGCATTAATGGCTCTGTGATTGTGCTTACTGGAGAAGCTGAGGGGGTTAATGGAGGATACAATAATGATTACATATGGCTGTATAGTATAAATGAGGAAGGAAAAGTCAGTAGTATTACTGAATATCTTTCTGATTTACTTTTTGTAAAACAACTTTATGGTCAAGAGATATGTGGTGAGAAGAAATCGATGCAGAAGCTTTAATACAACAACCAGCCTGATAGACAGTTTTAAACCATAGGCATATCCTCTTCTTTAAGTTCTGCTAATTCTAAACCACTTAAATAAACTTTAATTATATTATAGTATGAAAATTATTGTTATACTAATTCTTATTTTATCAACAAGCTGTGATAGTAGTTACAATCAAGCATGGGTGGATTTTAATTCTAATTATATTATGGATGTATATGAAAATACAGACATGTCAATAGACATAAGAGTTGATGATTTGGTTTCAAGACTAACGCTGGAAGAAAAAATATCTCAGATGGAGTCTGGGTCACCTAGTATTGACCGCCTTGGTATACCTGCCTATAACTGGATGAATGAAGCATTACATGGTGTCCGCGCATCAGGAAACAGTTTTTTTGAAGGGGAATCGGGGAATGACAATACAACAGTATTTCCTATAAGTATCGCTTTGGCTGCAACATGGAACAAACAATTAGCTTATGATCAAGGAAACGCTATATCGGATGAAGCCAGGGCACTTGCAAATAAGTATGACAATGCTTTGTTTCTTGATTTTTGGACCCCAGTAATAAATATAGCAAGAGACCCAAGGTGGGGAAGAACGCAAGAGGGTTATGGCGAGGATCCCCATTTGGTTTCAACCATATCCACAAAACTAATTAAGGGATTACAAGGAAAAAATAAGCAATACTTTAAAGTTATAGCATCACCAAAACATTTTGTGGCTAATAATTCTGAATTTAATCGTCATTGGGGAACATCGAATATTAGTGAAAAAGTGTTAAGAGACTATTACTTGCCAGCATTTAAAAGCAGTATCATTGATGGTGGAGCATACTCAATTATGAGTGCATACAACGCATTAAATGGAATTCCATGCACAGCAAATGAAAATTTACTCGAAACTATATTAAGAGAGGAATGGGGTTTTGAAGGATATGTAGTTTCAGATTGTAATGCAATTGCTGATGTACACATAAATCATAAATATTCTGAAACGGGTGAAGAAGCAGTTGCACTTGCTCTTAAGGCAGGTACAGATCTTAATTGCGGTAGCTACTACCGAAAATATTTGTTTAAAGCTGTAAAAGCTGGCTTGGTTTCAGAGAAGATTGTAGATAAATCCATAAAAAGATTATTTAAGGCACGGATGCTTCTCGGGTTATTTGATCCGAAGAATAAGGTTCCATATTCAAAAATTGATGTTGATGTAATTGAAAGTGAAAAACACCAAGCACTTGCAAAAAAGATTTCAAGTGAATCAATTGTACTACTCAAAAACGAAAACAACTTTCTACCATTAGATAAGGACATTAATTCAATTGCAGTAATTGGTCCTAATGCAAATAGCCTCAGGTTTGGAAACTATAGTGGTACAACTTCATATTCTAGCACCCCCTTAGAAGGTATTCAAAATATTGTTTCAAAATTGACTAAAGTATATTTTAGTCAAGGAAGTCAAGTTTTGGAAGACAACCTTCCTGTGATTTCATCAAAATCTTTTCGCCCAAAATCAGGGGATACACGAAGAGGTGTTTTAGCCGAATATTATGACAACCCAAATCTCAAAGGAAAACCAATTGCTACTAAACTTGAAACTAATATAGATTTTAATTTAGGATTTGAAAATGTACCACATTCGATCCTTAGTAAAAACGATTGGTCCGCACGTTGGTCTGGTGTATTTATTCCTAAGGAAACAGGTCAAAAAATGTTAAATGTATCAGGTGTAGATGGATTAAAATTCTACTTTGAAAATGAATTAATTTTTGACAAGTGGAATGAAAATTACAGCCATAATAGTTTTATAACTAAATCACTAAAAGCTGGTGAAGAGTACTCTTTTGTGTTTGAATATGGTGAAGATGAAGGCTGGCAAAGTGCAAAACTTGGAATGAAACAATTAAAAAATAATTTATTAAGTGATGCCGTTAATTTGGCAAGTAATTCCGATGTTGCTATTGTTTTTGCAGGAACTTATGAAATGATTGAAGCAGAGGGGAGAGACCGAGAATCAATTGATTTACCAAAAGAACAAATTGAACTTATAAAAAAGGTGTATGAAGTTAATCCTAATATGTGTTTAGTTCTTATCAATGGGAGCTCACTTTCTGTAAATTGGGAAAACGAAAATATTCCATCAATTTTGGAGGCCTGGTTTCCAGGTGAAGCTGGAGGTGAAGCCATAGCAGAAGTACTTTTTGGAGACTATAACCCTAGTGGAAAGCTACCAATTACCTTTTACAAGAATTTAAATCAACTACCCCCAATAGATGATTATGATGTCACTAAGGGAAGAACGTACATGTATATGAAAGAAAAGCCATTGTACCCATTTGGTTTCGGCTTAAGCTACACGAATTTTGAACCTTCAAATTTTTCCATAGAAAACACATCAATTTCTGTAGATGATACTCTCTTTGTCTCATTTGAATTAGAGAATATTGGTGATTTTGATGGTAGTGAAGTAGTACAGTTGTACATTCATGAACACAAAAATTCGATATATAATCCGTCTAAAATATTAAAAGCCTACAAAAAAGTTTTTTTGAAAGTTGATGAAAAAAAAACAATATCACTTAAAGTACCTGTAAGAGATTTTGCTACT
Source organism: Bacteroidota bacterium (assembly GCA_009937085.1). Lineage (GTDB taxonomy): Bacteria > Bacteroidota > Bacteroidia > Flavobacteriales > Flavobacteriaceae > UBA7446. Next base: position 4,082 of record JAACDD010000164.1, on the reverse strand, counting down.
TATGATGTCACTGCTAGTGCCTATGTAGTTAGTCCTGGAAATTATGATGTTTTGGTAGGAAACTCAAGTGAAAATATTTATTACAAAACAGAGGTAAAAATAGATTAGTCCCGGTGTGTAGAAATGGCTAAACCATACTCAAAAAAAACTCTATGGTTCTTTGCCAAACTGTTGTATTACATTCAAAACTAATGACTGAGTTCCAAATAAATTCCATAATATCAATATGGTTTTATAAGGTTGTTTAAAATTTCAAAATTTTGTTTCGAAAATAGCGCAATGGGGTGTGCAAGAGACTGTCTAAAAAGTATGAAAACCTGTCATTCTGAATTTATTCAGAATCTTAAAAAATTGATTATAAATAGATAATTGGAATCTGAAACTAGTTCAGATTGAAAAAATGTAGCTTTTAAGACAGCCTCTTTATATTTTCATTTTAAATTATTTTATAGAGACAATTAGTTTTTTTCAGAAAACAAGCCTTAGAAGTTAGGGCTTTCTGATGTTCTCAACCAACTGTTGTATTTCTTTAGATGGCGCTGGAGTTAATGCAGTTACACTCAAGGTAACGACAAAATTTGCGAGCATCGCTATTGTTCCAAAACCTTCAGGTGAAATACCAAACCACCAGTCTGCTTTTGTACCACCACCAAACCAACCAAACTTAAATTTTAGCATATAGAAAAGCATCAGTGACACACCAACAAGCATTCCGCTAATCGCACCTTGTTTGTTTATTCGTTTTGAAAAGATGCCTAATACTATAGCTGGGAAGAATGAAGACGCTGCGAGTCCAAAAGCCAAGGCTACCGTTGCCGCCACAAAACCAGGGGGGTTAATGCCAAAATATCCTGCCAAACAAACAGCAGCTGTTGCCGCAATACGTGCAGCAATGAGCTCCCCTTTATCTGAAATATTGGGCATAACCATTTTTTTAAGTAAATCGTGAGATACAGCGGATGAAATCACTAAAAGCAAGCCTGCTGCCGTTGACAGCGCAGCAGCCAAAGCTCCAGCAGCAAGAAGGGCAATGACCCAATTGGGTAGATCGGCAATCTCAGGATTTGCCAAAACCATAATATCTACATCTACATCCAATTCGTTTGTTGCCGCATCTGCCGTATATTGAATAAGGCCATCGCTGTTTTTGTCATTAAAACCAAGCAAACCTGTAGTCTCCCATTTTTCAAACCAGTATGGCATTTGCTCGTACGGTTTGTCGCTTACGGTTTCAATTAGGTTTGTCCTTGAGAACACAGCAATGGCAGGTGCCGTTGTATATAATATGGCAATAAACAAAAGTGCCCAACCAGCAGACTTACGCGCATCGCTGACCTTTTTTACGGTAAAAAAGCGCACAATTACATGCGGTAGTCCAGCGGTTCCTACCATTAGCGCCATAGTAATACAAAAGACGTCAAACAGCGACTTGCTGCCCGAAGTGTATTCATGAAAGCCTAATTCTTTATGTAGTCCGTCTAGTTTGTCAAGAAGATAAACTCCATCGGAATCGGTACCGCCAAACCCAAGTTGCGGCACAACATTTCCGGTAACCAAAAACGAAATAAAAACGGCTGGTACCATAAAGGCAAATATGAGTACGCAGTATTGTGCTACCTGCGTGTACGTAATTCCTTTCATCCCGCCCAAAACAGCATAAAATAAAACAATTCCCATACCTATAAGTACACCTGTGACGATATCCACCTCTAAGTATCTTGAAAATACCACGCCCACGCCGCGCATCTGCCCAGCGATATAGGTAAAGGATACTATAAGCGCACAAAAAACGGCTACCGAGCGTGCTGTGTTTGAGTAGTAACGGTCGCCAATAAAGTCAGGTACCGTAAACTTGCCAAATTTCCGAAGGTAAGGAGCTAGAAGTAATGCCAAAAGTACATATCCTCCTGTCCAACCCATTAAATATACGGAGCCATCATAGCCACTAAAGGATATAATGCCCGCCATGGAAATAAATGATGCAGCAGACATCCAGTCGGCTGCTGTTGCCATGCCATTAGCAATGGGGTGTACCCCACCACCGGCTACATAAAATTCTTTTGTAGATGCCGCACGCGACCAAATAGCAATCCCTATGTATAGTGAAAAACTTAAGCCTACCGCAATCCATATCCAATATTGAAGTTCCATCTAGTTGTCTTTTTTAAGTTTAGCGTCTAAGCGATTCATTAGGAAAATATAGGTGAAGATGATTGCTACAAATGTGTATATAGATCCTTGCTGCGCAAACCAAAAGCCTAGTTTAAATCCGCCAATTTGTATGGTGTTTAGTTGTTCTACAAACAAAATGCCGCAACCAAAAGAAACCAAAAACCAAATAGATAGCAATATGCTGATGTATTGAATATTTTTTTTCCAGTATGTATTTTTTTTCATGTTGTATTCAGTTTTTGCGTTCAATCATTTTAGATTTCCAGTCGTTAAGATCAAACATGAGGTCTGTCATTATTTTTGGCTTTTGCCTGGATAAATCATTTTTTTCGAAAAGATCATTCGTCATATTATATAACTCGACTATGTCAGACTCAAACCAATGAATGAGTTTGTACTTTCCTTTTCGTATAGCAGATGATTTTGTATCTCCCGTATTTTTAGGTCTTGCCTTTTCAGAATGCCAATATACCGTTCGGTTTTGCCATTTCTTTTTTGAATATAGGACGGGGCGCAAGCTTTTTCCATCAACATTCAAATCAACTTTGGCAGTGATATCCAATAGCGTGGGAAAGACATCCATCAGCGTTACGATTGATGTATCCTCAACACGGGGTTTAAAATGCTTTTGCCACTTCACAAATAAAGGAACCTTAATTCCGCCGTCATATAACCATCCCTTTCCAGCACGTAACGGATAATTTGAGGTAGCTAACTTCCTTTTATTATAGCCATCGTTAGATAACCCCCCATGATCAGATGAAAAAACGATTATTGTGTTTTCCATAACGCCACTAGATTCCAAATGAGCTAAAAGTTTACCAATATTGTTGTCCAGGTTTTCTACCATGGCGGCATAAGCGGGATTGTCCTGACGCATTTTTGTTCGTCCTGTACCTTCTTTAATATATTCTGGTTGATTGCCAAAATCAGTGTTATTAATTTCTAGACGATTGCGTTCAATATCTTCAGTTTTTGCTTCAATAGGTTGATGCACAGCATAATATGAAAGCATGAGCATAAATGGCTTTGATACATCACGCGTACTAAGGTATTGTATAGTTTGGTTTGTCATCACGTCAGTAAGGTATTCCCCTTCAGAACTTACAGCATCAATATCAGGAATGGGCTTTTTTTTGTTCTTTCCTTTTCCTTTAAAAACATTAAAGGGGTAGATAAAACTAATGGGCGAGCCCGCTTTACCCGCCGCAAAACTATATTGAAACCCGAAATCGCGTAAACTTTGCTTATCCCCTAAGTGCCATTTGCCAAAGTAAGCTGTCTGATAACCAATTTTATTAAAAGATTTGATGAAGTTTTTATTTGCAGTAACATGTTTAATTTTAAATCCACCTTCTGGTACATTTCCATCTTGAATGGGATAATTCCCGGTCATCATTGAAAATCTGGAGGGTACGCATCTAGGGTAGTTTGCATACGCTTTTGTGAACGAGACCGATTGCGTAGCAAGCGTATCTATATGTGGGGTTTGATATGTTTTTGAGCCATGAATACTAAGATCGTGATATCCTAAGTCATCGATGTGAATGATAAGTATGTTAGGCTGTGACTGCGCATAAGCCAAGATTGAAAAAAAACATAAAAATGTATTTAAATAATAAATGAAGTAACGTTGTCTCACAATTGTAAAAGTAACAACTTAAGAATCATAAAAGAAAAGGCAATCAAAAAATTAATCAATTTTCACAAGATTTAAGGGGTGTACAATCTAATCTTACCCCATTTGGTTTGGGGGTTTTGTATATTTAGTAGATGTTTACAAAACACAAAGCGTATGAATTACGTTTATTTTTTGAAAAATTAATAAATTATAGTTTTTGACAAATAACTTTTAAATCACTTCGTAATTGATTGATACTTTGCACAACTAAACTTTTAAAAATGCCATT
>JAACDD010000163.1 GCA_009937085.1 Bacteroidota bacterium | reverse complement strand
CCTGCATTTTGTGCCATTTGAACGGCTGCAATAGTTTCTGATAAGGATCCAATTTGATTTACTTTAATCAAAATAGAATTCGCAATATCTTCTTCAATTCCACGGCTTAAACGAGTAACATTAGTAACAAATAAATCGTCCCCTACAAGTTGGGCTTTATCTCCAATTTTTTCAGTCAGGTATTTCCAACCTTCCCAGTCGTTTTCGTCCATTCCATCTTCGATAGAAACAATTGGATATTTTTCAGCTAAAGAGGCCAGATAATCTGCTTGTTCTTGTGAACTACGCACTTTTCCTTCTGCTCCTTCAAATTTGGAATAGTCGTATTTTCCGTCTACATAAAACTCGGCAGCTGCACAGTCTAAGGCAATCATAACTTCTTCTGCAGGCTTGTAACCTGCTTTTTCAATTGCCAATAAAATGGTGTCAAGTGCATCTTCTGTACCAGCAAGTGTTGGAGCAAAGCCACCTTCATCGCCAACTGCAGTACTCAGGTTTCTGCCTTTTAATACTTTTTTGAGGTTGTGAAAAATCTCCGTTCCCATTTGTAATGCATGCGTAAGCGATACGGCTTTTACAGGCATTACCATAAACTCTTGAAATGCAATAGGTGCATCGGAATGCGAACCGCCATTAATGATATTCATCATAGGCACAGGAAGCGTGATGGCGCGTGTACCACCAACATAACGGTAAAGCGGTAATCCAAGTTCGTTGGCCGCTGCTTTTGCTACTGCAAGCGAAACGCCCAAAATAGCATTTGCTCCCAGTTTTGACTTGTTTGGCGTTCCGTCTAAGTCGATCATGATTTGATCAACTTCCTCTTGTTCAAAAACAGAGCTGCCCAAAAGTTCAGGTGCAATAAGTTCATTTACATTTTTAACCGCTTGTAAAACTCCTTTACCCATATAGGCATCACCGCCGTCCCGAAGCTCAACTGCCTCGTGTTCACCAGTAGAAGCACCAGAAGGAACCGCTGCCCTACCCAATGTTCCGTTGTCGGTAATAACGTCAACTTCAACTGTTGGATTTCCTCTAGAATCGAAAATCTGACGTGCGTGTACGCTTAAAATAATGCTCATGATGCTTGCTTTTTGTGGTTGTTAATTTGTGTGATAAATTGATCAAATAAATACGATGAATCGTGTGGCCCTGGACTTGCTTCTGGGTGATATTGAACAGAAAAACAAGGTTTTCCTTCAATACGAATACCCGCTACTGTGTTGTCGTTTAGGTGTATATGTGTAATCACCACTTGTTTGTGCGCTTCTGTTTCTTCACGATTTATCGCAAATCCATGATTTTGAGAGGTGATTTCGCCTTTACCCGTTTCGACGTTCAATACTGGGTGATTTATTCCGCGGTGCCCGTTAAGCATTTTATAGGTTGAGATGCCTTGAGATAATGCGATGGTTTGATGCCCTAAACAAATACCAAAAAGCGGTAATCCTTTCGCAATAATTTCGCGAGCTACTGCTTGAGCCGAATGCAATGGTTCTGGATCTCCAGGTCCATTTGATAAAAAGTACCCGACTGGATTCCAAGCCTGCATGGTTTCAAAATCCGTATCAAGCGGAAAAACCTTTACGTATGCACCTCTACTTGTCAAATTGCGTAGAATATTCTTTTTTATACCTAAATCTAATGCTGCAATTTTAATTGCTGCATCAGGGTTACCTGCAAAATAAGGCGCTGTAGTAGTTACTTTTTGCGCAAGTGCAAGCCCTTTCATAGATGGCACATCTGCAAGTTTTTTCTTAAGCGCAACGATATCATCGGTTTCGGTTGAAAGAACGGCATTCATGGCGCCATTATCTCTAATGTAGCTTACAAGTGCTCTTGTATCAACGTCTGAAATGGCTACTAAATTTTGTTCTTTAAAAAAGTCGAACAACGAACTGTCGGCAGCTACACGGGAAAATCCTGTATTGAAGTTTTTACAAATTAGTCCAGCAATTTGAATTTGGTCAGATTCGGACTCGGCATTTTGAATGCCGTAGTTTCCTATATGCGCATTTGTAGCTACCATCAACTGCCCATAATAAGATGGGTCCGTGAAAATTTCTTGGTAGCCGGTCATACCTGTGTTAAAGCATAACTCGCCAAACGCTTGCCCTTCAATGCCAATGGATTTACCGTGAAAAACCGTTCCGTCTTCGAGCAAGATAAGTGCTTTTTTACGAGATTGGTATTGGCTCATTCGGTTTTAAGTGTTTTGGCAAAAATAATATAAAAAAAAGGATAAACCATTAGGTTTATCCTTTGAGTTATTAAAAGACTGTTAATTGTTATTCAGCCTCATTCTTTTCATCTGGCGTAGCGTCTGTTTCAGGGGTATCTACCGCTGTTTCTTTAGCTTCTTCAGCCTTTGGCGCTTCTTCCGCAGATGCATCAACAGCTTCAGTAGTTTCTTCTGCTTCTGTTGCTGTTTCAGTTACTTCAGTAGCAGTAGCTTTTTTACTACCACGTCTACGTGACTTTTTCTTAGGCTTCGCAGTTTCATATACTTCGTTGAAATCAACAAGTTCAATCAAGGCCATATCAGCGTTGTCGCCAAGTCTATTTCCCATTTTGATGATACGCGTATAGCCGCCTGGACGGTCGCCAACTTTTTCTGAAATTGTACGAAACAATTCGGCAACAGCAAACTTATCGCGAAGTTCTCTAAAGGCAATACGACGGTTGTGTGTCGAATCTTCTTTTGAACGAGTAATAAGTGGCTCAATAAAAGTTTTAAGCGCTTTTGCGCGAGCAACTGTTGTGTTGATGCGTTTGTGCTCAATTAGCGAAGAAGCCATATTGGCAAGCATCGCTTTTCTGTGGGTATTGGTGCGCCCCAAGTGGGCTACTTTTTTTCCGTGTCTCATGATTACTAGCTATTGCGGAATTAGTCTTTGTCAAGTTTGTATTTGGCCAAATCCATACCAAAATTGAGTCCTTTGGCAATAACCAATTCTTCAAGTTCAGTAAGTGATTTTTTACCAAAGTTTCTAAACTTCATCAAATCGCTTTTGTTAAATGATACCAAGTCGCCAAGTGTGTCTACTTCTGCTGCCTTAAGACAATTTAACGCACGTACAGATAAGTCCATGTCAATAAGTTTAGTCTTTAGCAACTGACGCATGTGTAGCGATTCTTCGTCGTAAGTTTCTGTTTCAGCAATTTCGTCTGCCTCCAAAGTAATGCGCTCGTCAGAGAACAACATAAAATGGTGGATAAGTGTTTTTGCTGCTTCAGTTAGTGCATCTTTTGGATGAATAGAACCATCCGTAACAATTTCGAAAATTAGTTTTTCGTAATCTGTTTTTTGCTCTACACGGAAATTTTCAATCGTATACTTTACATTCTTGATTGGCGTGTAAATGGAGTCAATAGCAATCGTTCCAATAGGCGCTGTTGCTTTTTTATTTTCCTCTGCAGGAACATAACCACGTCCTTTTTCGATAGTAAACTCAAAGTTTAGCTGAACGCTTTCGTCCATGTTACAAATAACGAAATCTGGATTTAGAACTTGAAAACCAGAAGTAAACTTTTGCAAATCTCCAGCAGTAAGTTGTTTTTGTCCTGAAACGGCAACGCTAACAGTCTCGCTATCAACTGTATCGATCTGCTGCTTAAAACGAACTTGTTTGAAGTTCAAAATCATTTCGGTAACATCTTCTACCACACCTGGAAGTGTAGAGAATTCGTGATCAACTTTGTCAATACGAACAGATGTAATTGCAAATCCTTCTAAAGAAGCAAGCATTACACGGCGTAAGGCATTACCAACTGTTAGCCCATATCCAGGCTCTAATGGACGGAATTCGAAGATACCTTCAAATTCATCCGAATCAATCATGATTACCTTGTCTGGTTTTTGAAAATTAAATAGTGCCATAGGATTATTTTGAATACAATTCGACGATTAGTTGTTCCTTTATGTTCTCAGTAATTTGCTCACGGGTAGGAATCGATACCAATGTGCCTTCTAAAGTTGTGTCATTCCATGATAACCATTCTAAATCGTGGTTAGCAACAGATAATGAACGTTCAATCACATCTAGTGATTTAGATTTTTCACGAACTCCAATAACATCGTTAGGCTTAACGTGACATGAAGGAATATTCATGATTTCGCCATTTAATGTTATGTGACGGTGTCCTACAAGTTGGCGTGCTGCGCTGCGTGTTGGTGCAATACCAAAGCGGTACACCAAATTATCTAAGCGTGATTCACATAGCTGAAGTAATACTTCACCTGTGACACCTTTGCTTCCATTTGCTTTAATAAATAGATTGCGGAATTGACGCTCTAAAATACCATAGGTAAATTTCGCTTTTTGCTTTTCCATTAACTGGATTGCATATTCCGATTTTTTAGGTCTGCGACGGTTGTTACCGTGCTGCCCTGGAGGGTAGTTACGTTTTTCGAAAGACTTATCATCGCCGAAAATGGCTTCGCCAAACTTACGTGCGATTTTTGTCTTAGGACCAGTATATCTTGCCATAATTAAAAAAATTGTGCTGGGAATTAAGGTCTATCCTTCGCCAGCGGGATTAATATTAAACTCTACGTCTTTTAGGTGGACGACATCCGTTGTGCGGCATTGGCGTCACGTCAACAATTTCGGAAACTTCAATGCCACCATTGTGAAGGGTACGAATAGCAGACTCGCGTCCGTTTCCAGGACCTTTCACAAATACTTTCACTTTACGCAATCCAGCTTCCTGCGCTACTTTTGCAGCATCTTCTGCAGCAAGTTGCGCAGCATAGGGAGTGTTTTTCTTAGATCCTCTAAAGCCCATCTTTCCAGCTGAAGACCACGAAATCACTTCACCTTTGTTGTTGGTTAGCGAAACAATGATGTTGTTAAACGATGCGTTAATGTGGGCTTCGCCAAAGGCTTCCACCACAACTTTACGCTTTTTTGAACTTGATTTAGCCATGTGTTATGCTTTATTTCGTTACTTTCTTCTTGTTAGCAACTGTCTTACGTTTTCCTTTTCGCGTACGCGAATTGTTTTTAGTGCGTTGTCCACGAAGTGGAAGACCAACACGGTGACGGATACCTCTAAACGAACCAATATCCATCAAACGCTTGATGTTCAATTGCGTTTCTGAGCGAAGTTCTCCTTCAATCTTGAAGGTAGCAACTGCATCACGAATACGACCGATTTCGTCATCGTTCCACTCATTAACTTTTTTGTTTTCATCAACATCAGCAGTTACTAAAATATCTTTAGCACGGCTGCGTCCAACCCCATAAATATAGGTGAGCGAAATAACGCCTCTTTTTTGTTTGGGAATATCTACTCCAGAAATTCTAGCCATAATTATCCTTGTCTTTGTTTGAACCTAGGGTTCTTTTTGTTGATTACGTATAAGCGTCCCTTGCGACGTACAATCTTGCAGTCGGCGCTTCTTTTTTTAAGTGATGCTCTAACTTTCATATATTAATATCTGTAGGTGATGCGTGCCTTAGTTAAATCGTAAGGAGACATCTCCAGTTTTACTTTATCTCCAGGTAATAACTTAATATAATGCATGCGCATTTTGCCCGAAATATGTGCCGTAACCACGTGACCATTTTCCAACTCTACGCGAAACATAGCGTTTGAAAGTGCCTCTATGATTTGGCCGTCTTGCTCTATTGCTGCTTGCTTTGCCATTAAACTCCTGCAGTTTTACGTTTACTTCCTGTTTTCATTAATCCATCGTAATGACGGTTTAGCAAATACGCATTGATTTGCTGAATAGTATCTATCGCAACTCCTACCATAATAAGCAGGGATGTTCCTCCATAGAATAATGCCCAACCTTGTTGCATACCAAACAAATGGTACACCACGGCTGGTAATACCGCCACAGCTGCTAAAAATAGCGAACCAGGGAAGGTAATTTGCGACATAATGCGGTCTAAAAAGTCAGCTGTTTCCGTACCCGGACGAACGCCAGGCACAAAACCACCACTTCGTTTTAAATCATCTGCCATCTTATTGGTTGGCACCGTGATAGCCGTATAGAAATAGGTGAACACGATAATGAGTACAGCAAACAAAATGTTATACCACAATCCAAAAATATCTGAAAAAGAAGCTTGAAGCCACTGCCCTACTTCGCTATCGCCACCCAAACGACCCAGCGCCGCTGGAGCAAACATAAGAGCTTGTGCAAAAATAATTGGCATTACACCTGATGCGTTAAGTTTAAGCGGAATATATTGACGTGATCCAATTTGGTTTTTATCAATACCACCAGAAGCTGTTCTTCGTGCATACTGAACAGGTATTTGGCGTACTGCCATAACCAACAAAATACAAATCGCGTTAATAGCAATCCAAACAATCGTTTCGATCAAAATAACAATAGGACCACCGTTGTTTTCTGTAACTCTTGAAACAAATTCTTGTGCGAATGACATCGGAAGGGTAGCTACAATACCTACTGTAATAAGTAGTGAAATACCGTTTCCAATTCCCTTATCTGTAATTTTTTCACCTAACCACATCGCAAAGATGGTTCCAGTAACAAGTATAATAACCGATGGCACCATAAACCCAATTCCTTTTCCAAGTATAAATGCAGACTCTGGCACACCTAATGCACTAAGTGAGTACAAGTAAGCTGGCGCTTGGAACACACAAATAGCAATCGTAAGCCAACGCGTAATCTGATTGATTCTACGACGTCCACTTTCACCTTCTTTCTGTAATTTTTGCAAATACGGAATCGCAATTCCCATAAGTTGTACCACAATAGAAGCCGAGATATAAGGCATGATTCCCAAGGCGAATACAGAAGCGTTTGCAAAAGCACCTCCTGTAAACATATTCAAAACGCCAAGCAATCCGCCACCACCGGTGCGGCTAGAAAGCTCAGAAAGCTGAACAGGATCAATTCCTGGAAGTACTACCTGAGCACCAATACGGTACACGACAAGCAATCCAAGGGTAACCCCAATACGGGTTTTGAGTTCCTCAATCTTCCAAATACTCGATAAGACTTCTAAAAATCGTTTCATTTGTTACAGTGTGATAGCCTCACCTCCAGCAGCTTCAATAGCCGCCTTTGCTGTTGCTGTAAATTTGTGGGCACTTACTTTTAGTTTTGTGTTTAATTCACCACGACCTAAAATTTTCACCAAGTCGTTTTTTCCTACCAAACGCAATGAAACCATTGTTTCAACGTCTAATGAAGATTTGATTTTCTTATCATCAACAAGTGCTTGAAGTTTATCCAAGTTGATTCCCGCATATTCTTTGCGGTTAATGTTGGTGAATCCAAATTTTGGCACACGGCGTTGAAGTGGCATTTGCCCACCTTCAAAACCAATTTTCTTAGAGTAACCAGAACGAGATTTTGCTCCTTTGTGACCACGTGAAGCCGTGCCACCAGTTCCAGAACCTTGTCCTCTACCTAAGCGTTTGCTTCCGCCTTTTACTGCGCCTTTTGCTGGCTTTAAGTTTCCTAATTCCATATTATGCGTTTTGAACGGTTACCAAATGTTTTACTTTGTTAATCATCCCTTGAATTACGGCTGTATCGTCGTGCTCGGCAACTTGCCCAATACGGTGTAAACCAAGAGCTGCAAGCGTACGTTTTTGATCTTCTGGACGCTTGATGTAACTTTTTACTTGTGTAACTTTAATCTTTGCCATGTCCTTATCCGTTAAAAACTTTATCAAGTGAAATTCCACGTTGCTTGGCTACAGTACTCGCGTCACGTAGTTGCAACAATGCATCAAAGGTTGCTTTTACCACGTTATGTGGATTAGAAGAACCTTGAGATTTTGAAAGTACGTTGTGAACACCAACTGCCTCAAGTACCGCACGAACGGCACCACCAGCAATTACTCCAGTACCTTCAGATGCAGGTTGGATATAAACGCGTGCTCCGCCATACTTCCCTTTTTGTTGGTGTGGAATAGTCCCATTATTAATAGGAATACGAACTAAATTCTTTTTGGCGTCTTCAACGGCTTTAGAAATTGCTTCAGCAACCTCTTTTGATTTCCCAAGTCCTTGGCCAACAACACCATTTTCATCACCTACAACTACAATTGCAGAGAATCCAAAAGCACGTCCACCTTTAGTTACTTTGGTTACACGTTGAACACCAACCAACCGATCTTTAAGGTCAAGACCACCTGGTTTTACAAATTCTACATTTTTATAATCTTGATACATACTTAAAAGTTTAGTCCTGCTTCGCGTGCGCCGTCAGCAAGTGATTTTACACGTCCGTGATACAAATATCCTCCGCGGTCAAAACGAATGGCAGAAATACCCGCAGCAAGTGCTCTTTCGCCAATTGCTTTCCCTACTTCTTGGGCAAGCTCTGATTTTGTTCCGCTATGCTCAGCAAATGCTTTGTCTCTTGACGAAACTGAAGCAAGTGTAACGCCTGTTTCATCGTTTACAATCTGAGCATAAATTTCTTTATTACTT
>JAACDD010000004.1 GCA_009937085.1 Bacteroidota bacterium | reverse complement strand
CTAAATCGTTGTAAATTGAAACTTCAGAAGGTGCATCTTTCCATAGATATCTAATTTCGATCGGATAATCATTACTTGAATGAAGTACAGCTATAGTTTTTTTATCCACTAGCTTTGCATTGGCTTTGGAGTGAAAAACACCATTTTTAAACATCTCAAAACCTGCGATAATTTCAGATGCACCCTTATTTACAATTGATTGGTCAAAAGAAAACAAAACTGATTTTGACCTAGGCACCATCTCAATAATTTTTGAATAATACCCAATTACTTTTGGATTATACACCATATAATCAGCAGCGATAGCAAGCCGGTAACCAACATCATATTTATTAGCTGGGTGCACATTGTAATCGTCACCAATATCAATTGTGGGTATCATGCCTACTAAATCGAGATTTAAGGCTTGGGCTTGAGCATCTCTAAAATTTGCCTGCTTAATTCCAATATTAGCCCTGTTAGGAAGTTGAACAAATAAAAAAGGCATATTGATTTGCCATTTTTCTCTCCAATCTTGAATCATCTTAGGGAATAGTTTCCCATATTCCGTTGCTCTACTTACATTAGACTCCCCCTGATACCATAAAATACCTCGAATTTTATAATCAAAAAATGGATAAAGCATGGCATTGTACAGCGAAGAGGGTAAATATTTTGGATGCACGCGCTTGGGTGGTTCTTTAATATTGGGTATTCCTACTTTATATCTCCAATTGCCAGATAAGGAAACCTTTGATGAAATTGTACGGAAATAAAATGAGTTTTCGCCGCTTCTAAAACCTCCAATATCTAAAGGGTTTTTAACGCGTATGGTTATAATATTTTCTCCTTGTTTTAACAATTCCTTTGGAACAGTATATTTTCTTGGAACATCATTTTTTTTAATTGACCCGACCCGAATGCCATTAAAGTAAGTGATATCTTCATTGTCAATCAAACCAAAACTAAGCTCTAAATCAGCAGTAGTGTCCTGAGCAGAAAGCGTTATGGACTTCGACACCCAAACAACCCCCACACGTTGTTTCAGGGGAGTGCGTCTCCATACATTGGGGAGTTGCATTTTTTCCCACGAGCTGTAATCCTCTTGAACGGACTGCCAGTTTTGTTTTAAGCCTAAATCAGCCTCATCTAAATATATCTTATATTGTTTTTCGACAAATTTGTATGCCTGCTCCAATTGATTAAGATCTGTAGACTTGATTTTCTTTAATAGTTGTTCTTTACTTTTATCATTTTTAAAGGCATCTGCGTTCATCCAAGCTTCAATACTTGATCCGCCCCACGAGGAATGAATTAAACCGATAGGGACTTGATACCGCTTGTACAACTCACGAGCAAAATAATAGGCAACTGCAGAAAAGTTTTTTGCCGTTTTTGGAGTACAAGGAGTCCATTTATTGTTAACATCAAGTTCCTTTGTTGGAGTTCCGCTCATAGAACGTCTAACATTTAACAACTTGATTTTGTCGTGAAAGCTATTTTCTGTTTCATGTATACCATTTTCTGATTTGTAAAGAGGCCATCCCATATTTGACTGCCCCGAACAGAACCATACTTCACCAACAAATATGTTATTGAATTCAATGGTATTATTACCAGATAATTTAAGGGTGTATGGACCACCAGCTTTAGATGGGCTAAAAACCAAACGCCATGAACCGTCTGGATTGGCATTGGTTTTACGCACCTCTCCCTTAAAACTGCCAACAACTTGTTCACTGGGAGCGGCCTTACCAAAAAGAAGTATTTCCTGCTGCTGTTGTAAGACCATGTGATCTGAAAAAAAAGCAGGTAACCTTATTTGTGCACATAAACCCATTGAAGTCAATGTGAAAAAGAGCAAGTTGAAATAACGTGTATTGAAGGTCAAATACATCATTCTTGAAATAAAAAAAGGCAAGTAGTTAAAATTACCACTTGCCTTTTTTAAATAACCATTAATTGATATCCTACAAAGCAGTGATGACTAAGTTGTCAATTCTAATTTCTTCATCTCCACTAGAGTATCCATATTTTTCATTATCTGAACTTCCTGTAGCAAGCCCGCCAATGCCTCTTGCAAATAATGCTACACTGTTGTTTGCGCCAGAATTGAAGTTAAGTATGTACTTAATATAACTGGTGTCGTCTGGGTTATTAAGCACTCTAGTCATAAGATTGTTTTCTTCAACTTCTGTTTGTGCAACTGAAGAGTAACCATAATCATCTTGTGGGAATGCGGTCGTTTCAGTGTAATACGTCGGGGTATAGCCACTGTCGTAACCTGTTCCAGCAAGGACTCTAAATTCGAGACTTGCAGGGTTTGATCCACCAGCATTAGCTTTGAATCCTACCTCAACTTCAATCTGATAGTTGGCATTAGGCGTAACCTCAAATTCTTGATAAATATGATCAGGTTCGTTATTGTCAAACTTCATTACATCACTACCATTTGCTGAACTAGATTCGCCCTGAGTACCGAGGCTTCTATTAATCCAACCAGAACAAGTACAGTCAGACCCAGATGACTTACCGAGCTTATCAAAAACAGTGTTTATCAAAGTAGGATCTGGTACGGGTGGTGCAGGCGGCTGCTCAACGGTTATATCCTGTGTTAATGTATTTGTAAGACCATTGTTGTCAGAAGCAGTCAAAGAGACTGTGTAGGTACCCTCATCACCAAACCTATTTGTTGGTTCATAATCTGAAGATGTATTTCCATCTCCAAAGTCCCAAGCATAGGTAGTAGCACTGATAGACCCATTGGAAAAATAATAGTCTTTCCATCCGTCGTTATCTACTTCCTCACTTTGAATAGCTGTGAAAACAGCCTCAGGTGGTGTCGCATCTGGAATTGAATTTGCCTCAGGCAATTCGTATTTGTCGAAATCATCGCATGCCGAAACTAATACTAGTAAGGCAACCATTGAAATATTAAATATATTTTTCATTTTAATTTATTT
>JAACDD010000024.1 GCA_009937085.1 Bacteroidota bacterium | reverse complement strand
GCAACATCCATTCCTAATCCAAGTGCGATTTTTGCTGTTGCTTGGCCAATACGACCAAATCCAACAACTCCTAGTGTTTTACCACGTAGCTCAATACCACCGGCATAGGCTTTCTTGAGTACTTTAAATTTGGTTTCACCATCAAGTGGCATATTGCGGTTTGCATCGTATAAAAAGCGTACCGCACCAAATAAATGCGCAAAGACCAACTCTGCAACAGAAGAAGACGAAGCTGCAGGTGTGTTGATAACGTGTAAACCTTTTTCACGCGCATAATCAACATCAATATTATCCATACCAACACCACCACGACCAATAAGCTTTAAGCCAGGGCATGCGTCTATTAATTCTTTGCGTGCTGTTGTGGCGCTACGCACCAACAAGCCAGTAATGTTATTTTCATTGATGTAAGCAACAAGTTGTTCTTGTGCTACATTGGTAGTGGTTACTGTGAAACCTGCTTGCGTTAATGCATCAATACCTGATTGCGATACGCCGTCATTTGCGTGAATATTCATATGTGAATTATGCTTTTTGTTCTAATGTTTTCATTACATCTACCAATACTTGCACGGACTCAATAGGAAGTGCGTTGTACATCGATGCGCGGTAACCCCCAACAGAGCGGTGACCATTAATACCGTTTAGTCCAGCTTCTTTTGCCATGGCCTCAAAATGATCTTTAAGTTCTGGAGTGTTCAGCGTAAACGTAGCGTTCATTGTGCTACGGTCTTCAGTGGCGGCAAATCCATCAAATAGGGGATTGCGGTCAATTTCGCCGTACATAAGTGCTGCTTTGGCATCGTTTTCTTTTTCAATAGCGGCAACACCACCTTTGTTTTTCAGCCACTCCAAATTAAGCATTGAAGTGTAAACCGGAAATACGGGAGGTGTGTTAAACATGCTTTCTTTATCTGCATGGATTTTATAATCCAACATAGAAGGAATTTGATGCGAAACCTTTCCGAGTACATCTTCTTTTACTACTACAAGTGTAGTTCCAGCAGGACCCATATTCTTTTGGGCACCCGCGTATAAAATACCGAATTTGCTAAAATCCAATTCACGTGAAAAAATATCAGATGATGAATCTGAAACTAAAACCGCATCTGTTTCGGGTAAAGCTTTGTATTGCGTTCCAAAAATAGTGTTGTTAGTAGTAATGTGAAGGTAATCAAGACCTTTGGGGATATCATATCCTTTTGGAATGTAATTGAAGTTGGTTTCTTTTGAAGAGGATACTTCTACAACATCTCCCAATAATTTTGCTTCCTTAATGGCTTTTGTTGACCATGTCCCGGTATTGCAATATCCCGCTTTGTTTTCTAATAAATTATACGCTGTAGCGATAAACTGCAAACTTGCACCACCTTGTAAAAACATGGCTTTGTAGCCTTTGTCTTGAAGCCCTAAAAGCTCAAGGGCCAACGAAGTAGCACGTTCCATAATATCAATAAACGCAGGACTACGGTGTGAGATTTCGATAAGTGATAACCCAGAATTGTCGAGTTCAACCACCGCTTCTGCGGCTTTTTGCATGACTTCTTGCGGAAGGATACAAGGTCCAGCACTAAAGTTGTGCTTTTTCATAAATATTAAAATTTAAGACGCAAAGTAACAAAATCCGATGCGGTTACGCACAGTAATTTGTGTTACTTTTTCAACAAAAACGCCATGGTGTCTACATGATCGGCATAATCGGTGAGCTTTGGATGTTGGGTTTGTCCAAATGTTAAGGAGTTTTTTAAGCACGAACTCACCACACATTGAATTTGTTCTCGTTGTGACTCGATTGATTTTTCGGCCTCTTTTATGGTTTTGTAGGTACTGTAATGTATGCAAGCAATAGGGGAGTTTAGACCACTATCTTTTTTTAGCATGACAAATCCATTCTCTAACAAATCCAATTGTTGCATCAAATAAACGGCTTTATTGTAGTCGTAATTATTGGCATAGGCATTGTGATGAATAAGCGCTCGATATTCGTATAAAGCTAAAAATAAATCGTTAAAATCGTAACCTTTAGGCACCATCAAATGGGAAACGCTTCGGCAGCCCAATCCAAAGTATTGCATGATATCAACACAAAGTGCAGTGAGCTCTTCTGGAGTTTCAGTACCATCAAGAACGGCTACACCATTTCGTGTTTTTCGCACAATGTGCGGAACATTTCTAAAATAATACTCAAAATAACGGGCCGTATTGGTACTCCCCGTGGCAATTACACGATCAAATTTTTCCAATTTACCATCTGTAAAATGAATTTTATCACGCCACTCGGGTTGTGTCTCGGTCAAAAAACCAATCACAAACGGCAGCAATATATTATCATTACTGGAAGATTTTAGTTCAATACTGTACCCCGAAGCCAAGCCGCTAAGTACATCGTGAAGCCCTACAAGTGGAATGTTTCCTGCCAACACCAAGCCTAATCGCTGTGTGGTATGTTGGGCTGGATAGGCGTTTAGCCATGCCGAAACATTAGATTCAGTAAGCGTATTCCCCCATGTACGGATGCAAAAATCAAGGTTTTCTTTTGTAAACCATTTGTTTCGACTGGATGCGCTAACTAATGCATTATCAAGTTTTTCAATATCTACATTGCTTTCGTTTGTATGGTTGCTGTAATCTCGAAAAAGTTGACCTAATGCTGTGAAAGCAGTAATCGTATTTTGGTGTGAATTCATATTTTGCCGTAGTGTGCTTATGCACTAACTTTGCAAAGTTAAAGAATTGCTATGGCTATTATCATAACTGATGAATGTATTAATTGTGGCGCATGTGAACCAGAGTGCCCAAACACCGCTATTTACGAAGGTGCTTTTGATTGGAAATACGCAGACGGTACCTCGTTAAGCGGCGATGTTGTTTTGCCCAACGGAAATGCTGTTGATGCAGATATCATGCAAGAGCCTATTTCAGATGAGGTATATTTTATTGTTCCAGATAAGTGTACCGAGTGTAAAGGGTTTCACGACGAGCCACAATGTGCTGCCGTTTGTCCTGTGGACTGCTGTGTTCCCGATGAAGATCACGAGGAAACAGAAGAAGTGCTTTTAGGTAAGCAACGCTTTATGCACCCCGAATAATATGAAAGCAGGTATTGTAGGCTTACCCAACGTAGGCAAATCCACACTTTTTAATTGTTTATCAAGTGCAAAGGCACAAAGTGCTAATTTTCCTTTTTGTACCATAGAGCCCAATATTGGTGTGGTAAACGTTCCTGACTCACGGTTAAATCGATTAGAAGAACTTGTAAACCCTGAAAAAGTCATACCCGCTACAGTAGAAATCGTGGATATTGCAGGTTTGGTAAAAGGGGCAAGCAAAGGCGAAGGACTAGGCAATCAGTTTTTGGCAAATATTAGAGAAACCGACGCAATTATTCACGTATTACGCTGTTTCGATAACGATAATATTGTGCATGTTGACAACTCTATAGACCCTATACGCGATAAAGAAACGATTGACATCGAATTGCAACTCAAAGACTTGGAAGCGGTAGAAAAGCGCCTTGAAAAGGTAAAACGAGCCGCTAGAACAGGAAACAAAGAGGCACAAAAAGAACTTTCCGTTTTGGAAGTATTGCAAAATGGACTTGAAGCCGCCAACTCGGTGCGTGCTATTGAAATTTCAGAAGACGATCGTTTCGCATTTGTATCGCCTTTACAATTGATTACAGATAAACCTGTGATGTATGTGTGTAATGTTGACGAGAGCGCTGCTGCAACTGGAAATGACTATGTTACCAAGATACAAAACGCTGTAGCTGCTGAAAATGCTGAAGTATTGGTACTGGCCGTTGCCACAGAAGCCGATATTAACGAATTGGAAACCTACGAAGAGCGCCAATTGTTTTTAGAAGATTTGGGCTTAGACGAACCTGGGGCTGCCAAGCTTATACGTGCAGCGTACAATCTTCTTAACTTAGAAACGTATTTCACTGCCGGAGAGAAGGAAGTGCGCGCATGGACCATTCCTGCAGGTGCTTCTGCACCACAAGCTGCAGGCGTTATTCATACCGACTTCGAAAAAGGCTTTATCCGTGCGGAAGTTATTTCCTATACAGATTACGATCATTTTGGCTCAGAACAGAAAGCCAAAGAAGCAGGAAAAGCCAAGGTGGAAGGCAAAGACTACACCGTAAAAGACGGGGATGTCATGCACTTTAGATTCAATGTGTAATTATAACGTTTTAATAGAGCACCCAATAGCTTTGGTGGTGGTTACTTTAGGTGATTGACCAGCTAAAAGCGCATCTACAGCGTCTTCCACATAGCGTTGTTCCACCTTTTCTGGATTTCTTGAACTGTCATCAATAGCCCCGATATATTGCACCACATTACCCTTTTCGTTTTTCTCTAATATGAATACATGCGGGGTTCTTGTGGCACCGTATTTTGGATACACATGTTGTCCTTTATCTTGCAAATAGGGAAACGTAAATTCTTTTTCTGCGGCACGTGTTTTCATGTCGCTTAAGGATTCTCCCGCTTTTGCTGCAGGATCGTTAGGGTTTATGGCAATTACAGGATAGCCCTTTGGTGCGTATTTTTTGTCTAATGCAATGATGCGGTCTTCGTAAGCAACAGAATACGGACAGGTATTACAGGTGAAAATCACGATAAAGCCTTTGGCGTCTGTATAATCTGCTAGGGAAACCATTTCGCCGTTGGTGTTAGAAAGTAAAACGTCAGTGGCTATGTCTCCAACCTTATAGCCGTGATTATGGGTAACTAAAAAAAATGAACTTAGGAGGATGAGAATTGTTTTCATGAATTAGGGATTAAAAAGTATTGATAATTTGATTTAATTCGTCTTTGGTAAAAGACTGTTCATAGAACATACGTTTGTTTTGGTTATAGATGAGAGTTGCAGGAATGGCGCCGCTCCAAGTGGAGTCAATGGCATTGATCCAAAAATTTTCGTTGGTATCATCCAGGTGCACTACTTTTGATTGCAACTGGTGTTTTTTAATAAAGGGTAACAACCGACTTTCTTTATGTTTCGGAAAATCTAAGCTTACCAAAAGGACGTCTACATTTTCGTTTTGGTTTATAGCTTCAAAATAGGGGAGTTCTTTAACACAAGGTGCACACCATGTTGCCCAAAAATTGACGACATAGGTTTTGTTTCCCTTTTGAAAAAGCATGGGTTTTAACTCGTCATACGATAGTGAAGTAACTTCTTTTTTCGAAGTAGTAGTACAGCTAAGACAACACAAAAAAACGAATACGTAAGTAAGTCTCATAGGTTAAATATACCTAAAAAAGCCATCATACGCATCTGAAAAAAGGATGATTAAAATTTGACTAACTTTATACAAACAATTTAAAGCAAACAAACATGAAAAGAGTATTTTTTAT
>JAACDD010000162.1 GCA_009937085.1 Bacteroidota bacterium | reverse complement strand
AAGTACCGATGAAGTAAGTCCAACAAACAGCGTATCACCAGATAAGCGCAAAGATTCGGTGTACGCTTGTACGCCAGGACCTAAGAGCTTTGCCCAAAGTGTTTCAATTTTTGCGTTGTCCAAGCCTGATTCTAATTTATTGGCTTTGGTAAACTGTTGCAACACTTCTCCGATTCCTTGCGGCTCATCTTTTCTAGTTTTCATGGCTGATACCTTTTGTAATGAAAAATAACTCCTCTTGCGTCTTGCAGTTGTAGGTCATCTTCTGCAATTTTCACAACTTCTTCTTGCCAATTGTGCTCTTGTCTAAAATAAGTAATGATACATGCTTTTTCTTCGAATGAAATTGTAAAATCAACTTTGTCGTTGGTCTTGTTGAATTGATTGTTGAGAAGTGGTTTTAATTTTTTTCTAAATCCTTTTTTATCATTTAATTCAAAAAAATCTACTTCTACAGCACCTATATAAGGTCTGCTTTCACCATTTGGTGCTTTTGCTTCAGTAATGACCCAATAGCCGTTGAGTAGATCGATATTTTGTTTTGATACTTTGGGTGCGCATCCCAAAAACAACGTAAAAACAAAAAAATAATAGATTCTCATAACTGATGAAGTTCAAAGGGTTGCTCTGTTTGCTTGATAACATCTGCAGTTCGTTCTGGGTGTGTGTCTGTGATAAACAATTGTCCAAAAGACGATTCGTGAACCAAGTTAATGATTTCGGCAACGCGTTGCTCGTCAAGTTTGTCAAAAATATCATCTAAAAGTAACAATGGCGTTACGGCTGTAGATTTTTTAAGCATATCAAATTGCGCTAATTTTAGTGCAATCAAAAATGATTTGCGTTGCCCTTGACTTCCAAATTTTTTTATGGGATACCCGTCAATTTGAAATGCCAAATCGTCTTTATGGATTCCTACGGTAGAAAATTGTGTTTGTAGGTCTTTTGATGTAGCCGCTTCGAGTAATGTAGTAAAATCACTGTCGTTTAACTGACTTTCGTAAGCCAAGGAGGCGCTTTCGTTCCCTCGGCTAATGGTGGCGTATCGCTTTTGAAAAAGCGGTTCAAAAGCCGTTAAATATGACGTTCGTGCATGGTGGATGGGTGTGCCAAGTTGCACCAACTGCTCATTGTAGATACTTAGGGTATCGTGTGCATTTTGTGCAAATCGTCCCATCTGCTTTAGCAATGCGTTACGTTGTTGTAGTATTTTTTGATATTGAATAAGCTGTTGCAAGTAAACACGGTCTGCTTGTCCAATAAGTTTATCAATAAAACTTCTACGCGTTTGACTTCCCTCGTTGATTAAATCTACATCTGCTGGTGAAATCATGACTGTTGGCAACAGCCCAATATGTTCTGAAAGGCGATTGTATTTTTTTCCATTTCGAATAAAAACCTTTGATGCCTCGCGTTTTAGTTGGCATTCAATGCGTTCGGTGTTGTTTTCACGTTCAAAATGCCCCTCAATGCGCATAAATTCTTTGTCATGCATAATGGTATGTGCATTTATTGGGGAGAAATAGCTCCTTCCCATAGCTAAATGATAAATGGCATCTAAGGTATTTGTCTTGCCTTTCCCGTTATTTCCAACAAAGCAATGAATGGGCTTTTCAAACTGATAGTCCGCTGAAAAAACGTTTTTATAATGGGTAATATGTAGGGCGTTTAGCCGTAAACTGCTCATGCCGAAAAGTAAGGTTTGAATGTAGCTTCTAAAATAAACAATTTAGTGGCAAGGTGTATTGAATAAAAATTTTATTTTTGCCTTCATAACTTTTCTAACATGGCTACGTACAAAAAACGCGGAGGTAAAAACAAATCGGCACAACAACAAGCTCCAGAACAAGACAGTGTCACTGCTGAGGTGTTCACAACACTTGATACTTCTGCCGGTCGTGCAGAGGCTTGGGTAGCACGCTATCAAAACTACATCTTATCAGCTATTGGTGCTGTTGTAGTACTTCTACTCGGCTATTTGGCATATATAAATTTTGTGACAAAACCGCTTAACGCAGAGTCTACAAACGCCATGGCACAAGCACAAGCATACTTTAAAGAAGGTATGCAAGACCCTACGCTACAAGATTCGCTTTTTACACTTGCACTTGAAGGTGACGGAGTTGCACCTGGTTTTGTTGAAATTATTGAAAACTACGGCAGTTCAGATGCGGGTCAATTGGCAACATACAATGCTGGTATGATTTCTTTTCAGCAAGGTAATTTTGATCAAGCCATTTCGTATTTAGACAAATTTTCTACTAGCGATCCTATACTTGGGGCACTTGCTTTAGGTGGAATTGGAGATGCTTTTGCAGAGTTAAATCAATTGGAAGACGCATTGGACTACTACCAAAAAGCGGCTTCTTTTGCTGCTAATGACTTGACAACACCGCGCTTTTTACTAAAAGGAGCACAAGTGGCGTTGGCAATTAATGAAAACAGCAAGGCGGCTGAGCTTTTAGAGCAACTCAAAGAAAACTATGCAGCTGCACCAGAAGCAACTAAAGTTGCTGTCCTTTTGGCGCAAGCACAAAATTAATTT
>JAACDD010000161.1 GCA_009937085.1 Bacteroidota bacterium | reverse complement strand
TGTAATCAAGAATAACGAAAGAGCAATGCGCTTTAGTTCTTTAAAAGCACCCAATCCTTTTTGATTGCCTACTCTTATAGTTGCTGCTACACTTAGCCCCATAGCAACCATAAAGGTCATGGAAGATAAGTTAAGTGCAATTTGATTAGCAGCTTGTGCATCTTTACTTAAAAATCCGCAAACCCAAATGGCGAAGGTGAAAAACCCAACTTCGAAAAACATTTGCAACGAAGATGGAAGGCCAAGCTTTAAAATTTGTCTTAATTCCTTTTTATGAAACGATAATGGAAAAATCCCACGAATAAAAGCAGCAGTTTTTGGGTCCTTGTATAACAAGATGAAAATAAAAACAAGCATAACTACGCGCGAAGCTAGCGTACCGACCGCAGCTCCAGTTACGCCCCATTTTGGAAAAATCCACACACCAAAAATCAAAAAATAATTAATGACAATATTTACCGCATTTGCCAATAAGGTGGCATACATGGAATATTTGGTAAGTGACATCCCATCTGAAAACTGTTTGAATGCTTGAAAAATCACCAATGGAATAAGGGAAAACGCAACCCAATTCAAATACGGAAATGCCAACGCTACAACAGATGCTTCTTGCCCCATCTTAAATAGAAGTGGTTTAGCAATGTATACCATTAAAAATAGTACAATACCCAAAAGTGTACAAAGGCGTAGCCCTTCAATCAATACTTTTTGAGAAGCCGTTTGTTGATTTGCTGCATCTGCCTCTGCAATAAGCGGTGTAATCGCTGTAGAGAAACCAATACCAATAGCCATAGCGATAAACACAAAACTATTTCCAAGGGATATAGCCGCTAATTCAGTTGTTCCCAACTGACCCACCATTATATTGTCTATAAATTGCACCAATGTATGCCCAAGCAACCCCAGCATAACGGGCCAAGCAAGACGTAAATTGGTTTTAAATTCTTTGGTGTATTGTTGGAGCATTCTTAAATTTTACTGCTTTAATGTACTCGGAACAGGATTAACCAATCCGTATTTATCGTACAAGTAAATTAGAGATGTCATGGTTGCTGCGCCTAACTCTAATTCGCGTTTATTTACCGCATCAAAAGTATCATTTTCTGCATGATGGTGGTCAAAATAGCGTTGTGAATCAGGTCGTAGACCTGCTAAAACATTGTATTTATTTTTTAGTGGTCGAACATCAGCGCCGCTTCCACCCTGCTCAAAATAATGAATTAAATACGGTTTGAACAGGGGTTTCCATGATTCAACTTGTGCAAATTCTTCATCTGAACAATTGAATGAAAACCCTCGTGGTGTGAATCCACCTGCATCTGATTCAAGCGCAAAAATATGTTTTTCATTATTCGCAAGCGCGCTGTTGGCATAGGCATTGCCCCCGCGTAATCCGTTTTCTTCGTTCATAAACAACACCACTCTGATGGTGCGCTTTGGACGGTAACCCGATTTCCCAAATAACCGCAATACCTCCATAGACTGCACTACACCAGCCCCGTCGTCGTGTGCGCCATCGCCTAAGTCCCAAGAGTCTAAATGTCCCCCTACTACAATAATTTCATCAGGAAATTCACTCCCCTTTATCTCACCAATGACATTGTCGGACCACACATCTGGATAGGTTTTACATTGCTGGCGGAAGAGGAATTTTAACTTAGGTTCAAGCTTTAGCAAATAGCTTAATTTCTCGGCAGCATTGGTGCTAATTGCCGCCGCAGGAATACGTTTCGATACATCTTGTTCGCCATAACTCATGGAGCCTGTGTGTGGAAAATCATCCAATCGTAAGTTCATGGAACGAACAATTACGCCTACGGCGCCATATTCACTTGCTTCGCGAGCACCATCATAACGCTGATCTACACAACCCGAATACGCTTGAAATGTACTGATGAGATTTGCTTGCATTGGACGGTTGTAAAACACGATTTTCCCTTCAATATTCTCCCGTCCAATTATGGCCAAATCAGCTATACTTTGCACCTCTACAACTGGCGCTTTTAGCCCCACAGAAGGGGTCGCAACAGATCCGCCAAGAGCCGTAATAGGCACATTAAAGGTTATTCCCGGGGCTGTTTCAATAAGTGCAAATTCTTTTGACCCACGTACCCATTTTGGCACTTTGACAGGCTGTAAATACACCCGGTCTAGACCAAGTGAATCGAGTTCTGATTTAGTCCATGCCACCGCGCGTTCTGCTCCCAAAGACCCTGATAAACGACTTCCAATTCGATTTGCTAAATAATCTAACCACTCATAGGAATGTCCTTCAAGTAATGCTAAATCGTAAAACTGTTTCAGCTGATTTTTATCAGCAGTGCTGGGCTGTGCGTTAATTATGGCACAGCAAAAGAGAATAAAGGTTAATCGAATCATGGGTTATCATTTAGTGTTGTATATACATTAACATCATGGGCAGTGATTTGATGTTCACCTAAAATATGCAAGCGCTCAATGACGTTGCGCAATTGCCTGATATTCCCTGTCCAGTTAATCTGTTGCAAGGCTTTTAATGCGTCGGGGTGTAGTTCTTTTTGAGGACTTAAAGTGGCTAAAAAATGTTGTGCCAGCAAAGGAATATCGTCTTTTCTGTCGTTGAGTGGGGGCACATAAAGCTCAATAACGGCAAGGCGATGATACAAATCTTCACGAAAGCGATTTTGAGCAATTTCTTCTTTAATATTTTTATTTGTTGCAGCAACTACCCGCACATCAACCGAAATTGATTTGTCGCTACCTACGCGTTGAATTTTGTGTTCCTCCAGCGCACGCAAAACTTTAGCCTGTGCTGCCAAGCTCATATCGCCAATTTCGTCCAAAAAAAGTGTTCCGCCATGGGCTTGCTCAAAAGTACCTTTTCGGTCTTTATGTGCTGAAGTAAACGAGCCTTTCATATGACCAAAAAGCTCACTTTCAATAAGTTCTGAAGGAATAGCAGCGCAATTCACTTCTACAAAAGGAGCGTCTGAACGGGTACTTTTATGGTGTAATGCACGTGCAACCAATTCTTTACCACTTCCATTTGGTCCTTGTATAAAAACACGAGCCATAGTAGG
>JAACDD010000003.1 GCA_009937085.1 Bacteroidota bacterium | reverse complement strand
ATGACAAGAGGTGGAAATGTTATTGCATTTCAGGTAAAAAATGGACTTTCGGGCGGAAAACAATTTATTGATGCAGTGCAATTATGCTCGCGTTCTTCAAACTTGGGCGATACACGTACTATAGTCACGCAACCTGCGCTTTCTACGCATAGCAAATTGAGCGAAGAAGACCGTCAGGCAGTAGATATTACAGACGGGTTGATTCGCATTTCGGTAGGATTAGAGCATCCAGATGATGTCATTCAGGATGTAAAACAAGCCCTTGATTCGCTATTGTGAAAACACTAAAAACCCTTTTATCGGAACGTATTTTGGTACTCGATGGTGCCATGGGTACGATGCTTCAAGCGTATAAATTTGAGGGAGAAGATTTTCGTGGAAAGCAGTTTACAAATCACACGATTCCACTTGCTGGAAACAACGATTTATTATCCATTACGCAGCCTAAAGCCATTTATGAAATACATGCAGAATACTTGGAAGCAGGTGCGGATATTATCGAAACCAATACCTTTTCTGGAACAAGCATTGCCATGGCAGATTACGCTTTGGAAGACTATGTCACCGAACTCAATGTAGCTTCTGCTAAAATTGCACGCCAAGCCGCCGATGATTTTACAGCAAAAAACCCAAACAAGCCACGTTTTGTGGCAGGCTCAATTGGACCAACAAACAAAACGGCTAGTATGTCGCCAGATGTTAACGATCCAGGGCATCGCGCTGTTTTGTTTGATGAGTTAAAGGATGCGTATACCGAACAAGCTTTGGCACTTATTGAAGGTGGAGTAGATATTTTGATGGTAGAAACCGTTTTTGATACGCTTAATGCTAAAGCGGCTCTTTTTGCTATCGACGAAATCAAGGAAAACCAACAACTCGATATTCCCGTTATGGTAAGCGGTACCATAACCGACGCTTCTGGACGCACGCTTTCAGGACAAACTGTAGAGGCATTTTTGATTTCGATTTCACATATCGATTTACTAAGTGTTGGATTTAATTGCGCCTTGGGCGCAGATCAATTAAAACCCTACGTGCAACGCCTTGGGCAGAACACGGATCAGTTTATTTCGGCACACCCCAACGCAGGCTTACCCAACGCTTTTGGCGCATACGACCAAACACCTTCAGAAATGTGCGAATTGATCGAGTCTTATATGTCCGATAAATTGGTAAATATTATTGGTGGATGCTGTGGCTCAACACCCGAACATATTAAGTTATTGGCCCAGGCTGCTGCCAAATACAAACCCAGACCCATTTCCCAATATGCCTAACGTCCAGAAATATTTAACACTCTCGGGCTTAGAACCATTAATTGTACGCCCCGAAACCAACTTTGTGAACGTTGGCGAACGTACCAATGTTACAGGTTCAAGACGGTTTTTACGCCTTATTGAAAATGATGATTACGATACAGCCTTGGATATTGCTCGCGACCAAGTAGATGGTGGCGCGCAAATTTTGGATGTGAATATGGATGAGGGCATGATTGACGGCGTTGCTGCCATGACACGCTTCCTAAACCTTATTCAATCTGAACCCGATATTGCGCGAATTCCTATTATGATTGACAGCTCAAAATGGGAAATTATCGAAGCTGGGTTGCAAGTTGTACAAGGTAAATGCGTGGTGAATTCCATTAGCCTCAAGGAAGGCGAAGACGTATTTATTGCGCAAGCAAAAAAAATTCGTCGCTATGGTGCTGCGGTGATTGTCATGGCATTTGACGAAAACGGACAAGCAGATTCCTTTGAACGAAGAATTGAAATTTGTAAACGGTCGTACGATATTTTGGTAAATGACGTTCATTTTCCTCCACAAGACATCATTTTCGATCCTAATATTTTCCCGGTTGCTACAGGAATGGAAGAGCATAAAAGCAATGCACTTGACTTTTTTCAAGCTACCAAATGGATTCGAGAAAACTTACCACACGCGCACATTAGTGGAGGTGTGAGTAATGTTTCTTTTTCGTTTAGAGGAAACAATACGGTGCGCGAAGCCATGCACGCATCTTTTCTGTATCACGGTATCAAGCACGGCTTGACCATGGGGATTGTGAATCCAACCATGTTGGAAGTATATGACGAAATTCCAAAAGCGTTGTTGGAACGCGTAGAAGATGTGCTTTTAAATCGTAGAGACGATGCCACAGAGCGTTTGCTAGATTTTGCAGAACAGGTGAAAGGCAATACCAAAGCAAAGTCTAAAAACGATTTGGCTTGGCGCGAGCAAGAGCTTCAAACACGTATTACGCATGCACTAGTCAAAGGAATTGACCAATTTGTGGTAGAAGATGTAGAAGAAGCACGCTTGAGTGTAAAGGCTCCTATTGAGGTGATTGAAAACTTTTTGATGAACGGCATGAATGTAGTTGGCGATTTGTTTGGAAGTGGAAAAATGTTCCTGCCGCAGGTCGTAAAATCTGCCCGAGTGATGAAAAAAGCGGTGGCTTATTTGCTGCCCTATATTGAAGCCGAAAAATCGGGAAAGCCACAAGCAGCAGGAAAAATTTTGATGGCAACCGTTAAGGGCGATGTACACGATATTGGAAAAAATATTGTGAGCGTCGTGTTGGGTTGCAACAACTATGAAATTATTGATTTGGGCGTTATGGTACCCCCCGAACGCATTATCGAAACAGCGCTAAAAGAGCAAGTAGACGCCATTGGTTTATCTGGACTTATTACGCCTTCTTTGGACGAAATGGTGTATTTGGTAAAAGAACTCAACAAAACTAATCATGACATTCCTGTGATGATTGGTGGCGCGACTACGTCAAGAGCACACACCGCTGTTAAAATTGCACCGCAATACGATCATACTGTAGTGCACGTAAACGATGCTTCTAGGGCAGTAACCGTAGTTGGGAATTTACTCCAACCGCAAACCAAAGCGAAGTATAAGGCTGATATCAGAGAAGATTACGACGATTTCCGTGTTCGTTTTCAGCAACGTAGCGATCACAAAACCTATGTTTCTTTAGCAGAAGCACGTGCGAAAAAGCTTCAAATAGACTTTGCTGCACAGCCACCAATTCCCCCGAATCAATTGGGCATTCAGCATTTTAATCAAGACTTAGAAGCGTTGGTGGACTATATTGACTGGACGCCATTTTTCCGTTCGTGGGACTTGCATGGTCGTTATCCTGATATATTAACAGATGATGTAGTAGGCGTAGAAGCCACCAAGCTTTTTGAAGATGCCAAAGCGATGCTTCAACAAATTATAGATGGTAAACTGCTGCAAGCAAAGGCCGTTTTTGGATTGTTTGAGGCAAATAGCAACGACCAAGACGACATTGAGGTAACGCACAACAATCAAGCCTACCACTTTAGAACATTACGTCAACAACTGCTAAAAAGCAAGGGAAAACCCTACAGAGCATTGTCGGATTTTATTGCACCAAAATACCAAAATATACAAGATTATATGGGTTGTTTTTGTGTTACGGCAGGCTTTGGAACTGCCGAACTTGCCAAAGATTTTGAAGCGCGTAACGACGATTATAACAGTATTATGGTGAAGGCTCTCGCGGACCGATTTGCGGAAGCATTTGCGGAATATTTGCACAAGCAAGTACGCACCACACATTGGGGCTACCAGCCTAACGAGTCGTTGACCAACGAAGAACTTATTAAGGAATCGTACAGCGGTATTCGTCCTGCGCCAGGGTATCCAGCTTGCCCAGACCACTTGGAAAAAGAAACCATTTGGGAGCTTTTGGATGTTAACGATCGCATTGGCGTTGAACTTACAGAGAGTCTTGCTATGTGGCCTGCGGCATCGGTTTCGGGCTACTATTTTGCGCATCCAGAAGCATCGTATTTTGGTTTAGGCAAGATTACCAAAGCGCAAGTTCAAGATTACGCTACACGAAAAAATATAACTATAGAAAAAGCCATACAGTGGCTGCAACCCAACCTAAAGGAATAAGATGAAAGTTACTGAACATGTTAAAAAAGCGGAAGGAAAAACCTTGTTTTCGTTTGAGATTTTACCTCCATTAAAAGGGCAGAATATCGAAACTATTTTTGATAACATAGATCCGTTAATGGAGTTTAATCCGCCGTTTATTGACGTTACCTATCACCGTGAGGAATACGAATTTAAAGAGCTTCCTAACGGCTTGTTAGAAAAACGCATTGTACGTAAACGTCCGGGTACGGTTGGCATTTGTGCCGCCATTCAAAACAAGTATAAAGTAGATGCCATTCCGCACGTCTTATGTGGGGGATTTGACAAAGAAGACACCGAAAATTTCTTGATTGATATGGGCTTTTTGGGGATTGACAACGTGGTTGCTCTTCGTGGTGATGCGGTAAAATCGGAAACCTATTTTAAGCCCGAACCCAAAGGAAATGCCTACGCATTGGATTTGGTGCATCAAATAGCGGATATGAACAAGGGCGTTTATTCGGATGAAGACATTCAAAATACCGCGCAAACCGACTTTTGTATTGGCGTAGCTGGCTATCCCGAAAAGCATATGGAAGCTCCCAATATGGAAAGCGACTTACACTTTTTAAAGAAAAAGATGGAAGGTGGTGCAGACTATATCGTAACGCAAATGTTCTTCGATAACGACAAGTTTTTTGCCTTTGTAAAAAATTGCCGTGAGGCTGGTATTACAGCGCCTATTATTCCGGGCTTAAAACCTTTGGCCACACAAAAACAGCTGAACATGATTCCGCATCGTTTTCATGTGGACCTGCCCGAGGCGCTTATCAAAGAAGTACTAAAAGCAAAGACTAGAGAAGCCGTAAGAGAAGTTGGGATTGAATGGTGCATTGCACAAAGCCAAGAGCTTATTAAAAACGGCGTTCCGTTTTTACACTATTATTCAATGGGTAAATCAGATAATATCCATAAAGTAGCGCGTGCTGTTTTTTAACAACAACCCGAGTTTGGATCACAGCTTACGCCACTAGCCGTAACACGTACCCGTGGTTTTTCTTGCGGAATGCCGCATTGGTCAGGAGCTAAGCAAGCCGTTTGCGTATTGACAAGTTGAAAGGCACTTCCGTCAAATGCCAAACGATAGCGTCCAATGGTACTTTCTTGGTATTCCACTTCGACTTCCATATCCGCGTAAGCCATCTGTTTTTCGGCCATTTCTAATCTCTCCAAAACGATATCGGGTTTTAGGCGGTGGTCTATGTCCGAAGCCACCCAAAGCTGTAAGTTGAGTTTGTTTTCTTGTCGTAGCGTACCGCCACAATCGATGTAATTTCGTGTTACATGCCCCACTTCCGTAAGGTGAAAATGCGCAGGAACAAACTGCCCGTTTGGGAGTTGAAATTGTAGGGTGTCTAATTGACCAAGCGTTTGTTTAAAAGCGGAAAGCTGCATCTTTTTTTT
>JAACDD010000160.1 GCA_009937085.1 Bacteroidota bacterium | reverse complement strand
CCAGAACCGCCGTGGAATACAAAATCAATAGTATTGGATGCTACACCATATTTTTCGCTAACAAAAGCTTGCGAATTTTTTAAAATCTTTGGAGTAAGCACTACGTTTCCAGGTTTGTAAACGCCGTGTACGTTTCCAAATGCTGCAGCAATAGTAAATCGCGGGCTTATTTTTGAAAGCTCTTCAAACGCATAAGCAACCTCTTCGGGTTGCGTGTAAAGTTTAGAGCTATCGATGTCGGTGTTATCTACACCGTCTTCTTCACCACCTGTAACGCCAAGCTCAATTTCTAAGGTCATGTCCATTTTGGCCATACGCTCCAAATACGTTTTACAAATTTCGATATTTTCTTCAATCGGCTCTTCAGATAAATCAATCATATGTGAGCTAAACAATGATTTTCCAGTTTCTTCAAAGTGTTTTTCGCTGGCGTCTAGTAGGCCATCAATCCAAGGAAGAAGTTTTTTGGCAGCGTGGTCGGTGTGTAAAATAACACTAACGCCATACAGCTCAGCCATTTGATGTACGTGTTTTGCACCTGCTACAGCGCCTGCAATAGCCGCTTGCTGATTTTCGTTTGAAAGTCCTTTACCTGCATTAAACTGTGCGCCACCATTCGAAAATTGGATGATTACAGGGGCGTTGAGCTTTGCAGCGGTTTCTAAAACAGCATTTGTTGTGTTTGAGCCAATAACATTTACCGCAGGAAGGGCAAATTGTTTTGACTTAGCTAATTTGAAAATCTCTTGAACTTCGTTGCCAGTTGCAACACCAGGCTTGATAGAATACGACATCAGTTTGTTTTTTTTGGTCAGTACAAAAGTAACAAACTATTATGTGCCTAAAAAGGATAATTTATCCCAAGTGTTGGATTTGCGTTTTTTAACTGGTAATTAAAGTTCCAACGCTCGCCTTTTGACAACACGGGATTGTGGGTTTTAAAGCCCATGTCGAGGCGAAGTAAGAATAACCCAAAGTCGTAGCGCAGTCCAAAGCCCGTGCCCACAGCCAATTCATCTAAATCTTGAAACCCATCAAATCTACGTGCTGCTTCATCAACATTATCCGCCACATTCCAAATATTTCCTGCGTCAATAAACAATGCCCCCTTAAATGCGCCTAGTAGATCAAATCGGTATTCGGCATTAAAAGCGAGTTTAAGATTTGCTTCGTTGAATTCATTTCCGGTGTTACTTGACCCAGGACCTAATCGATATACCTCCCAAGCGCGATTGTCGTAGGCACCACCTGCAAAAAAAGAACGATTAAAAGGAATATTGTCTGCGTTGCCATATGGTATAGCAGCTCCAGCAAAAGCGCGAACTGCAAACACTTGATTTCCTGTAATCTCCCAATGTTTTACAATGTCCGTTTCAAGCTTTATAAACTGACTAAAAGGCACCTCAAAAAGCAAATATTGCCCATTTGATTGTTCCCAATTAAATTGCTTCGCAAGCGTTTGTAAAAAATTTCCAGACCATGAGAGGTTTGCTCTAAACTGCGAAAATGTTTTATCAAAAATTCCACTTTTGCTTGAGTTGAAAAACTGCAAGCTTGAACTAAAAATAAGGTTATTTTGTGTCAGTCTACTTCTTCGTTCTTCGATGCGTTGTACCCGGTTATACAAGTCATCAGAAGGGGTTAAGTCTGTTTTACCACCTAATGCATCTGCTATAAATGATTGTGCTCCTTGCGGAATAATAAGGGAGTTATTAAGGAAATAGGATGGATCTGTATTGGTGTTTTGCGCAATGTCGTTTAGTTCGCCAAAGGCATTTGTGTAAACGCCAAAGTAGTTTTCTTTGTTTTTGTTGTTGACAAATTCAACATCGACAAGTGAAAAAGTCCATCGTTTGTTTTGCTTTGGACTCCACTGGTACTGAATGGCACCAGTAAGGCTTTGCTTGTCTAAGCCGATATTTTCCTGAACTGCCGAGCCCAATCTAAAAATAGTTTGTGGGGCAATTTCTTGGCGGTTTAATTTTTTACCAAAAGGAAGTAGGAACTGCGGTGCTCGTAATTGTACGTCAAAAGCAAATTCGGTTATTGCGACATCTGCAGACCGACCAACAGAACCCCGCGCGCCTAATTCCAACGTTTCAGCGCCACGGAATATGTTTAGTGCGCTCAACCCCGAACTAAATGCCACCCCCCGTTTTATGATATTTGACTGTGTTACATCCAATCCAAAATTTAGCGCATACTGCTCTTTTGGCATTAAATAAATAGATGCATCTAATAAGGTTTCTTCTTCGTTTGCGTAATTATACCGAACTGTTGGGTAGTCAAAGCTTTGCAAACGTGTAAGTTGTTTTAAGGTTGTGCTCCGCGACAAATCGCTATAAGGTTCGTTTGTTTTAAAGGATATGGCTTCCCGAAGCAATCGCTTGCTATAACGCATTTTCCCTTGACTGTAAAGTGTTAACCCTTCGAAAGCACCAATAGAATCATAGGCTTCGTTCCCGGTGTTTCCAGCTTTGCTTATGAGTACTTTTACATTATTCATGCGTGAAATTTGATACTCCTTTTCTACTGCAGTTCCCCCTTGATTTTCTATAAAATTTCGAATATTTAGTTGTACGGGAAGGCGGTAATCTACTCCCGAAGAGTCTATGCGTACACTAAAATCAATAGCATTTAATTGAAACGGAAAAACACCTGCATTTCGAAATAATGCAAACAAGCGATTGCGTTCTTGATCAAAGTCAATCGTACGAAATCTATTGCCCTGTTTCAATATACTTTTATTGATTGTCGCATGGTAAATAGAATCCAAAACAGGACTCTGGATATTCGCTTGAATACTATCTAAATAATAGGGTGCATTTGTTGTGACACCATAGCTCACTTGAGCTTTTCTGTTTTGAGCAGCAGTAGATGTCTGAACGGAAGCGTTAAAATAGCCTTCGTTAGAAAAAAAAGCTTTGAGTTTTTGTGCATTTGCTGTACTGGAAAGCGAGTCCGTCAGGACAGGGGGGTCACCGTTGCGCTTTTTCCAGTCTTGGAATCCAGTTTTGTAATCTTTCATTTTGGCTACTTGCTTGGCAGACCATAGCGTTTCCATTCGTTTTTTACGATTTGGTTTTTTTGTTAACCATCGGTCAAAAGCGACACCCGCACTGTCGTTTGCAGATTGATAAAGCAATAGTCCAAATGGAATGCCCAATAAACGCTTGTTAGGGGTAGGCTGGACAATATTTTTTATAGAGTCCACAGCACTCTCCCCATTTACAAGAATCTCGTTCTTTTGCAGCAATACAGTATCTTGCGGAAGGCGTTTGGTAACAGAACACCCCACTACTAAGGCTAAAAGCCCACAAAAACCTATTATTTTTGAAAATCGTATGGTCAACAGAAAAGTTGTAATGAACAAAAATACATCAAATACATGGTTAGCAAAAACGCGCTAAAGCAGTTAGGGCAATTAGGGCAAAAAAAATTCAGAAAAGAGCACGGCCTTTTTTCAGTAGAAGGCAATAAAGCAATTGCTACTTTTTTAGCACATGATTTTGAGCTTACACATAGTTTTACAGTTGAAAAGGAATCCCAAAATGATTTAGACGCTGAAATCATTACGCTCAACGATATGAAAAAGTTGAGCAATCTAAATACGCCTGCTAACTATTGGGCAGCGTTTAAATTACCACAACCAAAAACGTTCGTGTCTCAACCATTTAATTTGGCATTGGATGGTATCCGTGACCCAGGAAATTTGGGTACTATTATTAGGTTATGCGATTGGTTTGGTATTCACCAATTAATTTGTTCTCCCGACACGGTGGATTGTTTCAATCCCAAAGTAGTGCAAGCAAGCATGGGTTCGTTGGCAAAAGTTCATGTACATTATGTTGATGTGTCATCATTTATATCCCAAAACAACCTAGTAGCGGTAGGTACCGATATGCAAGGCGCGAGCGTTTATTCCACGACACTTCCTGCCAACGCGGTTTTGGTGTTGGGTAACGAAGGGCAGGGCATCTCTAAAGGGGTCAAATCTATTTTGCAGCAAAGTATTTCGATTCCAAGTGTTGGCAAACCTGCTGCGGAAAGTCTAAACGTTGCCATGGCTGCAGGAATTTTGCTAAGCCAATTTAGACGGGAAGACTAATTATTCAAACGTAAACCGAACAAAAACACCCCGGCTTTTCATTGAGGCAATTTGCTTAGTGAAATCACTGTTTGGGTCGTTGTCAGGAACAATTTCATTATTAAGGGCAAACAATCCGTGTATTGAGGGTGTAAATTTGAAGTAAGGTAAGTAAATGTCTGTCCCTATTGCGAATTCCCATGCATACATGTTTCGTTTCATGCGAAATGTTCCAGAAGTGTTGTCTTCGGGGTTTTTTTCCTCACTTGTGATGTTAATATTGTAAGACATGCTTCCCATCAAAAAGGGCCTTGCATTACGAATGCGCCTGGCGTTTAATTTAATCCCGAGTGGAAAACGCACATAGTTGGATTTTACGTTACGTTCTATGAGTGGCTTAGATAAGGATGCTTCAGAAAACGGAAACTTTATCTCACGCTCTACAAAAGCAACACCGGGGTGAAAACGAATATTTACAAATTCATTGATGCGTACATCTGCAACCAATCCAACATCAAAACTGGGTTTTGGTTTTATTGATAATCGAAATGGCTGTCCACTTGGATTGGGCAGGTAATCCATTTTTGCACCAACCGAATTTAGCCCTAAATAATAGCCAAATCGCAATCGTTTTTTGTCCTCGGTTTTTAGGTTTTGTAATTTATAATCTTGCCCGTATGTCATTGAAAACACGGAAAATAGGACAATAAAACAAATTAAAAAACGCTTCATTTTTGTGCGATATACAAGCTAACTACCCCGCCACTTAGCGGTTTATGTGCTACTGTAGAAAACCCAATTTCTCGTAATTTATTGCACATTACCTCGCCATCTGGGAATTGTGTTGCCGACTCACCAAGGTATGCATAGGCACTTTTATCTTCGGCAAATAGTTTGCCCAAAAGCGGAATAATCACATTTGACATGATAAAGTGCGCCTGCTTCATTGGAAATCTTTTGGGTCGAGAGGTTTCTAAAATATACAAGCATCCGTTAGGTTGAAGTACACGGTGCATTTCACTGAGTCCTTTTTCAAGGTTGGCAAAATTTCGAATGCCAAAAGCTACAGTAACCGCATCGAACTGCTGCTCAAATGGGAGTTTTTCAGCATCGGCTACGCTTAGTTTTATGCGATCATTGAGCTTTAGCTTATCAAGTTGTTTTGCTTGTACTGCCAGCATTTTCGTTGAAAGGTCTACCGCATCTATATGAACCGATGGTATTTTACTTAGCGCAATAGCAACATCACCAGTTCCAGTTGCTACATCAAGGATGTTAACTGCCTGTTGCTTGCGAACGCCTTGCACCAGTTTTTTGCGCCATCCCTTGTCTAACCCCAGTGACAATACTCTGTTTAGCCCATCATATTTTTGGGCTATTCGGTCAAACATCAAGGTGACTTGTTCCTTTTTTGACAAGGAAGAATCTTTGTACGGGGTAACGTTTTTACTCATAGAGCGCAAAGGTAGCCATAATAAGCAGATGACAAATTCTATTTGGCGAGCAGAAACTTGCTATATTTGCACCATAATAATCTTATTATAGATGAACATTGCCATCGCTGGAGCTAGCGATATTGGCTTTCACTTGGCCAAATTGCTTTCGTTTGAGGCACAGGACATTACGCTAATTGATGCCGACAAAGAGGCCTTGAATTACGCAGATAACAACCTTGATATTCGTGCAGTAAAAGGGGATCCGTCTGCATTGGCTACACTTAAAAATGCAGGTGTTGACAAAGCCGACATGATGATTGCTGTTACCCCCTCCGAAACAACAAACTTGATGTGTTGTTTATTGGCAAAGCAGTTGGGCTGCAAGCGCACCATTGCACGTGTTACCGATATCGAATTTGAAAAATATAAAAATGACGTTGATTTTCAAGCGCTTGGAATTGATGAACTCGTTTCACCGGAAGAATTAGCTGCTGAAGAAATTCAACTGCTTATTGATCAATCCGCTTTTGAAAACAGCCACGAATTTGAGGATGGTACACTCACAATGATGGGGACTACTTTGGAAGAAGACGCTCCGTTTATTGGAAAAACAGTTCGCGAGGCAGCGTCCGTGTTTCCAGGTGTTCACTTTATGCCAATTGCCATAAAACGAACCGCATCACAAAACACCATTATTCCTAGAGGAGACACTTGTTTTGAACAAGGCGATCAGGTGTATTTCACAACACTCCCACAAGGTGTTTCGGAACTGTACAGCCTCACGGGGGAAGTAAAAAACAAAATCAAAAATGTTATGATTTTGGGTGGCGGTCGTGTAGGTTTTAAAACCGCAGAAGATCTTTGTAAACGTGGGATAAATGTTAAGCTCATCGAGTTAGATAAAGAACGTGCCATTGAAATTGCAGAGCGGCTTCCCGATACACTAATTCTGCATGGGGACGGACGTAATGTTGAATTATTGCTAGAAGAAAATTTGGAAGAAATGGATGCCTTTTTGGGGGTAACCAATGATGCTGAAACAAACATCATGTCTTGTCTTATGGCAAAATCGAAGCAAGTGCCAAAAATCATTGCGCTCATCGAAAACATGGACTATTTTGAGCTAACAAAATCGATTGGCGTAGATACCCTTGTGAATAAAAAAATGCTGACGGCGAATACTATTTTTAGATATATCAGAAGGGGAGAAGTAGTAGATGTAGCAAAGCTAAACAACATGGACGCTGAAATTGTGGAGTTTAAGGTGCAATCATCTGCTAAAGTGATTGGCAAAGCCATTAAAGATTTAGATTTCCCAAAAACAGCCACTATTGGTGGTGTTATTCGGGATGGCGCAGGAATTATTGCCTTGGGTGATTTTATCATTCAAGATGAAGATCTTGTGTTGGTGTGTTGCTTACCACAATCCATCAAAAGAGTAGAGCAACTTTTTTTATAAACCATGAAGGGTTATAACCTAAAACTTATTGTACATATTCTTGGACTGCTACTGCTGTTCAATTCTCTTTTTATGGGAATTACAACGCTTAGCAGCTATTTTATGAAAGACGGTGCCGTGCGTGGTATGCTTATCGCTCTAACGATTAATTTAATTGCTGGCGGATTAGCCATGGTGCTAACCCTAAATCATAGAAAAGAAATAAAAAAACGCGAAGGCTATTTGATTGTCGTTTTTGGATGGCTTGTCATGGTTGTTTTTGGGATGTTACCATTTGTGTTCACAAATACTGTTTCCTCAATTTCAGATGCATTTTTTGAAACCATGTCGGGCTACACAGCTACAGGTGCTACGATTATGGATGATATCGAATCGTTACCCAAAAGTATTATTCTTTGGCGCTCGCTCACACACTGGATGGGCGGTATGGGAATTATTGTTTTGGCCATTGCTATTTTACCGCTTTTGGGTATTGGTGGCATGCAACTTTTTAGTGCAGAAGCACCTGTTTTGGGCGGCGATAAATTGCATCCGCGCATCAGCGATACTGCCAAAAGATTGTGGTTAATATATGTAGGACTTACAGCAGTAAATGCGCTGCTACTTTCACTGTCGGGCATGTCTGTTTTTGACGCCATTAACCACGCTATGAGCACCATGGCATCTGGTGGTTTTTCTACCAAGGATACAAGTTTGGGCTATTGGAACGATATTCCACATATCCAATACATTACAGTTTTATTTATGTTTTTGGCAGGTAGTAATTTTGTATTGCTATACTATGCACTTAAAGGAAAATTTAAACGTGTTTTTACCGATACGGAATTTCGTTGGTATGCTGGTTTTATTGCTGCATTTGTATTTATAGCAACGGTATCGCTTATGAAAAATGGGGTGTATACTATGGCAGATTCAACGCTTTGGATTTCCTTGGAGCAGTCCTTTAGACATGCATTGTTTCAAGTAGTTGCGGTTATTACCACTACAGGACTCGTCACTTCTGATTTTACAGCTTGGTCCCCTTTTATAACCATGCTCTTTTTTGGTTTGATGTTTTTGGGTGGCTCTACAGGTTCTACTTCGGGTGGTGTGAAAGTCATGCGCCATTTGATTCTTATCAAAAATGGATTCTTAGAGTTTAAGCGTGCATTACACCCGAATGCTATTTTGATGGTGCGCCTAAACAAAGTCAGCATTGAACAATCTATCGTGTATAACGTCTTAGCTTTTTTTATTCTTTACTTGATTCTGTTTATCATAGGCGCAGGCGTACTTAGTATTTTAGGCTTAGATTTTACTTCAGCCATTGGCGGAGCCGCCGCTTCTTTAGGTAATGTCGGACCTGGTCTAGGAGAGGTAGGCCCTTCTACAACTTATGCATCACTTCCCACGCTTGGGAAATGGTGGTGTGCGTTGCTTATGCTAATCGGAAGACTGGAGTTGTTTACAGTACTTATATTATTTACGCCGTACTACTGGCGTAAACGTTAACTGACTGCCTCTTTTATTCTTCGGATTGCCTCTTCAATTTCTTCCAACGATGCAGCATACGAAATACGGATATTGTTTGGACAGCCAAAAGCATCGCCGGTAACGGTGGCTACATTAGCCTTTTCCAACAAATACATGGCAAAATCAGATGCGCTTTCTATCCGGGTTCCATTTAATTTTTTTCCAAAAAAGAAAGAAATATCAGGGAATACATAAAATGCACCTTTAGGTACATTTACGGTGAATCCTTCAATGTCTTGCAATAAATCAATGATGCGTTTTCTGCGAAAATCAAACTCATCTACCATGTATTTGATTTTGCTAACGGGTGCCAAAACTGCAGTAATCGCAGCGCGTTGCGCAATACAGTTTGTTCCACTTGTTACTTGGCCTTGAATTTTCGTGCATGCCTTTGCAATCCATGCCGGACCTCCCAAATATCCAATACGCCAACCCGTCATGGCAAATGCTTTTGCTAATCCATTTACGGTAATGGTACGTTCATACATACTTGGAACGGCAGCGAAGCTAAACGGCGTAACCCCGTCATAGTTAATGTGTTCATAAATTTCATCAGATAACACATATATATTTGGATGCTTTTCCAAAACTGCTGCCAATGCTTCGTATTCCGCTTTGGTGTACATTGAACCACTAGGATTGTTTGGCGAATTAAGCATCACCAATTTTGTTTTGGGTGTAATGGCATCCTCAAGTTGTTGCGGTGTAATTTTAAAATCAGTTTTGATATCGGAACGAATTTCAATAGGATTTCCTTCAGCCAGAATAACCATTGCCGAATAGCTCACCCAATAAGGCGCTACTAGCAGGACATCGTCTCCAGGATTGATAAGTACTTGAACGACGTTTGCAATAGACTGTTTTGCACCTGTAGAAACGACGATCTGGTTCGGAGCGTATTCCAATCCGTTATCGCGCTTAAATTTGGTGCAAATAGCATCCTTTAGTTCTGCATAACCATCAACAGGGGTGTACGAATTATAGTCTGCTTGAATGGCTTCAATGGCCGCTTCTTTGATAAATTCTGGCGTATTAAAGTCTGGTTCTCCAAGACTAAGCCCAATAATATCTTTTCCTTCGTTTTTTAATTCTCGTGCTTTTGCAGCCATGGCTAAGGTAGCCGATGCTGGCAAGTTTTTTATGCGTTCCGATAATGGTTGACTCATCAATTAAAATTTTGCCAAATATAGTCGGTTGTTTAAAACGAAAACAAATTTTTATTCAACAGCTTCCGTATTTTTGCACAATACATTATGATAACATCTGTTTTTAATCAATTTCCCAATTTAAATTCGCTCCAAAAAGAGCAGTTTGAAGCGCTTTTACCACTCTATAACGATTGGAATCAGCGCATAAATGTCATTTCCCGCAGCGATATGACGCATTTTTACGTGCGACACGTGCTACATTCGCTAGGCATAGCAAAAGTGCAATCCTTCGCAGCTGGTTCAAAAATTTTAGATGTGGGTACTGGTGGTGGATTTCCTGGGATTCCATTGGCCATACTATTTCCCGAGGTACAGTTTACCCTTGTGGATTCTATCGGTAAAAAAATAAAAGTAGTAAAAGCTGTAGCGTCAGCACTTGATTTGCAAAACGTGGGAGCATTTCATAAAAGAGCCGAAGCGGTTGAAGGCACCTATGATTTTGTTGTTAGTAGAGCGGTTACTCGTATGGAGCGCTTTGTTCCTTGGGTGCAAAAAAAAATCAGCACTACTAATCAGCACGAACGCGCCAATGGTATTTTGTACTTAAAAGGAGGCGATTTAAATGAGGAACTTGCGCACTTTCCAAAAGCAGAAACTACGCCACTTTCACAATTTTTTTCTGAAGACTTTTTTGAAACCAAAAAGGTGGTGTACCTACCACTTTAGTCCATACACGGATAGCGGTAATCTGTTGCAGGTACAAGTGTTTCTTTAGTCAATCTGGGTGACACCCAGCGCAAAAGATTTAAGGCCGAACCCGCTTTGTCGTTTGTGCCTGAAGCGCGGCTTCCTCCAAAAGGCTGTTGCCCCACAACGGCGCCACTTGGCTTATCATTTATATAAAAATTACCTGCTGCATGCCGTAATTTCCCAGATGCTTCTTCAATAAACGTACGGTCTTGTGCGATAATTGCACCTGTTAAACCATATTCCGAAGTCGTATTGACCAATTCTAGTGTGGCTTCATAATCTGAATCCTCATAAACATACACGGTAACTACAGGTCCAAAAAGTTCGGTTTCCATGGTGGTGTATTTCGGATTTGAGGTTTTTAACAATGTAGGATTTACAAAATAACCTGTGCTTTTATCGTATGTCCCCCCCGCTAGCACTTCCACATCGGTGTCTTTTTTGGCTTGCTCAATGTAGCGCACTAATCTATCGAACGAACGTTCGTGAATGACAGCGGTGATAAAATTATTCATGTCTTCTGGTGACCCAATACTAAAACTTTTGATGTTTTCAATGACACCTGAAATTACAGCATCAGCGATAGATGCTGGTAAGTAAATTCTTGAAGCCGCAGAGCATTTTTGTCCTTGAAACTCATATCCTCCTCGTGTTATTGCTGTTACTACAGTTGAAATGTCGGCTGTGTGATGCGCAAAAATAAAATCTTTTCCACCTGTTTCGCCAACAATACGCGGGTAGTTTTGATACGTTGAAAGGTTATTTCCAATCTGCTTCCAAAGGCTTTTAAACACCTCTGTTGAACCTGTAAAATGTAAACCAGCAAAATTTGGATGCGCCAGAACAGTATTTGAAATTAATACAGGGTCACCGGAGACAAGGTTGATGACTCCCGGGGGAAGACCTGCTTCCTCAAAAATATCCATAATTACTTTTGCGGAAAACATTTGTTGATCACTGGGTTTCCAAAGAACCACGTTCCCCATTAAGGCTGGAGCAGCGCATAAATTCCCGGCAATGGCGGTGAAATTAAATGGGGTTACGGCATACACAAAGCCTTCTAAGGCACGGTATTCCAATCGGTTAATTACCCCTTTTCCATGAATGGGTTGTTGCGTATAAATATCTGCAGCAAATGTCACATTGAAGCGTAGAAAATCGGCAAATTCACAAGCGGCATCAATTTCGGCTTGAAAGATATTTTTGGATTGCGCCAACATGGTAGCGGCATTAATTTTAGCTCTATATGGTCCTGCAACAAGATCGGCAGCTTTTAGAAAAATGGAAGCGCGATGCTCAAATGACATATTTTCCCAATCACTTTTTACGCCAAGCGCTGATGTAATGGCTTTGTTTACATGGATTTTTTCTGCCAAACTAAATGTGCCTAACGAATGCTTATGATCGTGTGGCGGAACCATTTTCGCGCGTTTTTCTGTAACTATTTTTTCGTTGCCTATATAAAGTGGAACGGTTACGGGATTGTCATACATCTCTTTGTATGTAGTGAGAACTTCACTGCGTTCTGGGCTGCCAATTCGATAGTCGAGTACAGGCTCATTAACCGGTTTTGGCGCCGAAAAAAAACCATTAGACATGATGTAAAATTTAAGAATTAATTAAGGGCAAAGGGCGGGCTTAATTCAAATTTTGGAATATAAGCTCTGAATTTTTTAGTAGTGGCAAGATTTATCATGTTGTAGTGTCCCTGCATGGCTCCCAGCGGAGAGGCAAGCAAGCACCCCGATTGATAGGTGTATACTTGACCAGGCTTGATAACGGGCTTTTTCCCTACAACTCCTTCACCATCAACCACTGAGGTCGCTTTGAGCGCATCAAAAATTTTCCAATGCCTAGATTGCAGTTGAACAACATCTTTTCCATGATTTGAAATAGAAACTCGATACCCAAAAGAAAAGTGCAGACGGTAGTTTTTGAAGTAGGTGCCTTCAAAAAAAGAAACGACCGAAATGCGAATTCCTTGTGTTACCTGTTGAATCATAGC
Organism: Bacteroidota bacterium; assembly: GCA_009937085.1. Taxonomy (GTDB): domain Bacteria; phylum Bacteroidota; class Bacteroidia; order Flavobacteriales; family Flavobacteriaceae; genus UBA7446. The sequence goes on along the minus strand of JAACDD010000160.1, from coordinate 8,082 downwards.
CATAAAGATAGTGATTTTTGCTATAATCCAATATCTTTTGCATTTGCGCTTCCTACAGCGATAAGTTCATCGCAGCGCGCACCAAGCGGACGGTAATATACAAATGCCCAGTAGGTGTTTTCTGTTGGCCAATAGCTTCCTGAGATGAGGTTCTCATAAGACGTTCCTTCAAAATCGTTGCTTACAAATTTATAATTGTATATGCCTTGCTTGAGTGAAAGTTGCGCTTCAAATCGTTCGATTTCGGGATTATAGCGTAGTTTGTTTTCATCGCTTTTCGTGTGCTGATTGAAGTCACCAACGACAAAATGTTCAGCATCAAATAAAAAATCTTCGGCAAACAGCGAAAACACAACGTTGCTGTAATCAGATTCGGTATGCGGATTTATTCCTTGGAAAGTATTGATGCGAAAATCACCGTTGATGTCTGGCGCATAGGTGTAAGGGCGTCCAGCGCGCACCCATTGCGGCGCTAACACCGAGACGAAAACATCTTTTTGTAAAACATAGGCTACGTTTCCGCCGCCCCCGCGTATGTCTTGCGTTTCAAAAAAATGATATTCATTTCCTGCTGCAAAAAGGGTTTCGGGTTTGTAATTAAATTCCAATTTGTTCCCAAGTGTATAAGTTGCCTTTCCCGCTGATCGCCACGTTTGCCATTGCTGGTTTTGCACCACAAAAACCTGTAATTGTTCATCGGGAACGCGGAGGTTTAATCCGTCCGTAATCAAGCTCATGTGTACACTTTGGTGTGTTTGAAACGTATCCAAATCTTGTGAACGTTTTACACGCACTCCTATCGCTGTGGTTTCGTCAACAATTACAAAACGTTTTTGGAGGATTAGATTTCGCGCATCGTCCCAGACTTTTAAGACGTAATTCCCGCTTTTTTTGAGGCGCGTTTGCGCATTTGGAAGCACTAATTTGTAGTGAATATATGATTGCAATGTACCCACGGAATACGAAATATCTTGAATCCGAATATCGTCGTATCCGTCCATATAATCGGCTCGGAACAAATCGCTTTTTTCCCAATTGGCATTGGCGCGTTCCACCGTGTAATAATACGTGCTATCATCGGCATTCAAATCATCAAACCGCAGTGTAATAGACTCATTTAGTGGTACTATGGGTAGCGATGTGGTTTGTTCATTTGCATAAAAAAGAACACTCTTGATGTTGGCAGGAGGCGAAAATTCGGTTAGGAGTTGCGCAAAACCACTTGCAGAAAGCAACAACAACAAAAAATTTTGTTTAGGGAATAATTTCAACGCAATGAGCTTTAATATTGATTTTTCAGATTGGAAAAAGAATTTGTGTGAAATTCACATAATTACAAAGTTAAACAAACTAATTTTCATTTGATAAATTTATGTATTTACGTTGGATAATCCTTTACTATTTACGTGCTGTGTCTTACATTTGTACTGTAAAAACAACCACACATGTCCGCTGACATATCATTGCGTAAAGGCCTGTCAATTCCATTGAAAGGCGAAGCAACAAAAGATTTAAAAACGTCCAAAACTTCGGACAACTTTACCTTGTATCCCGATGACTTCCATGGAGTAGTTCCAAAAATGCACGTAAAAGAGGGTGAAAAAGTATCCCTTGGGCAACCTGTGTTTTTCTCAAAAGCAAATCCAGAAATGCAATTTGTTTCGCCAGTAAGTGGAACACTTTCAAAAATTGTAAGAGGGGCAAAACGCCGTATATTGGAAATTCAATTGAAGTCCGACGGTAAAGACAAAGCTGTAAAACACAAAATACCTGCGCTAGATAAACTCAGTGATGTAGATGTAAAATCGCATCTACTCGCATCTGGGTGCTGGCCTTTTATCAAACAACGTCCATATGACGTTATCGCAAATCCTGACAGTACACCGAAAGGGGTTTTTATATCTGGATTCAACTCTGCACCGCTAGCCGCAGATGTTGCTTTTTTGTTGGAGCAGCAACAAGAAGATTTCCAAAACGGAATTAACGTACTTGCTACATTGGCACCTAAAGTACATCTTTCTATTTCAGCTGATGACACCTCTTTTTTATCGGGTGTTAGCGGAGTAGAAATTCACCGTGTTAAAGGCATTCACCCCGCAGGAAATGTGGGTGTACAAGTGCATCATATTGACCCAATCAACGCTGGAGAAACCGCCTGGGTGGTAAACCCAGAAGACGTGGCCAGTATTGGGCGCCTATTTACTACTGGTGTATTTGATCCGCAAAGAACGCTTGCTGTAGCTGGTCCTGTGGTAACGAAACCATCGTATTACAAAACGCGTATTGGTGCTGCAATTGCACCACTATTAGATGACGCAGGGGTTTCTGCTAGTGGACAAGTGCGAATTATTAATGGTGATGCGCTTTCTGGTGCTACTACTCACGCCGATGGAAGTGTTGGATTTTATAACAACACACTTACGGTGCTTGCTGAAGGAAATCACTTCCGAATGTTTGGATGGTTGCCTTTTGCTGGAAGTAAAATTTTCAGCATGTCGCGCACTTCGTTGTCGTGGTTGTTACCAAAGCGCAAGTATGCGTTAGACACCAATATGAATGGTGAAGAGCGTGCTCTTGTAGTTACTGGCGAAATGGAACAGGTTTTGCCGATGGATATTTTTCCCATGCAGTTATTAAAAGAGTGCATGGCACAAAATATTGAAAAAATGGAAGGTCTTGGTATTTACGAAGTTGCTCCCGAAGATTTTGCTTTGGTGGACTATGCAAGCACCTCTAAAATAGAAGCGCAAGCAATAATTCGCGATGCGCTAGATTTGATGATTAAAGAAGTTGGTTAAATAGATATTTATGAAACTACGTGAACGTATAGATGCAATAAAAAAACCTTTTGGTAAAGGTCAAAAATTTGAACGTTTTGCTCCTGCAGTTAATGCTTTCGACACCTTTTTATTTGTGCCTAATCATACCACACACAAAGGTGCGCATATCCGCGACGGGGTTGATTTAAAGCGTACCATGGTAACGGTAATTGTTGCCTTGTTGCCCGCCTTTATTTATGGCGTGTACAACACAGGCTATCAATATTTTATTCAGTCTGGAATTGCCTTTACTTTTTGGGATGCTTTGCTACACGGCGCATTAAAGATTATGCCTATGGTAGCCGTGTCTTACGGCGTTGGTCTTGCTATTGAGTTTGCATTCGCTGTGTATCGTGGACACGAAGTCAACGAAGGATACTTGGTTACAGGGCTTTTGATTCCCATGATTATGCCTGTTGATATTCCACTTTGGATGGTTGGGTTGTCTGTCGCTTTTGCGGTTCTTATTGCTAAAGAGGCTTTTGGTGGAACCGGGATGAATATTCTAAATCCGGCATTAACGGCGCGTGCATTTGCCTTTTTTGCTTATCCCACGTACATGTCTGGAAACAAGGTTTGGGTTTCCGAAGCAAGTAATGTTGATGGTATTTCAGGAGAAACCGTTTTAGGTAGCTTGGCTGCTGGCAATGACGTCAGCTATTCTATGTTTGATATGTTTATGGGTGCCATTCCAGGATCTATTGCTGAAACTTCAACACTTTGGGTATTGGTAGGTGCCGCTATTTTAATTCTTACAGGAGTTGGTAGCTGGCGCATTATGGTAGGTGGTGTGCTTGGCGCAGCCGCAACAGCATTTTTATTTAATCTTTGGGGTGCGAATGCATTGATGTCATTTGACTGGATGAATCATCTTATTGTTGGTGGTTTTGCATTTGGTATTGTATTTATGGCAACAGATCCTGTTTCTGCCGCACAGACAACTAAAGGAAAATGGATCTACGGAATCCTTGTGGGACTTTTCTGTATGCTAATTCGCGTATTTAACCCAGCATACCCAGAAGGCGTAATGTTGGCTATCTTATTAATGAATGTTTTTGCGCCTACTATTGATCACTATGTGGTTGAAGGAAATATCAAACGACGTAAAAAACGACTTAACGTAACACTAACTCCTGCATCATGAACAGAGATTCGAACGGTTATACTTTTGGTTTTGCTGCCGCCATGGTTTTGGTAGTAGCTTCTGTACTTGCTTTCACAGCAAGCTCACTCAAAGATTTGCAATCGGAAAACGTACGCAAAGAAAAAATGCAAAACATTCTTTCTACTATCGGCATTGAAACGGATAGAGAAGGAGCGGAAGTGTTATTTAATCAATACATTACAGAACAGCTAGCGCTAAAAAACGATGGCTCCATTGATGCCTCTGTTGATGCGTTCTCAGATGTAAAGCTGTCTTTTGAGCTTAAAAAAGACGCACAAGACCAGCGCTTTCCATTATATGTAGCCAGTGTTGATGCCAGCCAATACTATATTATACCGCTTCGCGGTTCTGGACTTTGGGATGCTATTTGGGGTTACATTGCACTCGATAATGACCGCAATACCATAAAAGGTGCTGTGTTTGATCACAAGGGCGAGACGGCAGGACTAGGTGCTGAAATTACCCAACAGTGGTTTATGGACCGATTTGTTGGAGAAAAAATATTTGACACGTCTGGTAAGTTGGTAGGAATTAGCGTTTCTAAAACCAACAATGACCCTAACGACACAGATAAAGACGACCACGAGGTTGATGCCATTTCGGGCGCAACCATTACGGGTGATGGTGTTTCGGATATGATTATTGAACGTCTGCAACACTACTTGCCCTACCTAAAAGCAACATCCGCAGATCTTGCGTATAACAACTAACTATGTCACAACCAAAATCAAACAAAAAACCCGCCATTTTCTTTGTAGCCAAAGAGCGCGAGCCGCTTTTTTCAAAGAAAAATCGTGCCTTACTCAAAGATCCGCTTGACGACAATAACCCGATTACCGTTCAGGTTTTGGGGATTTGTTCTGCATTGGCAATTACGGTGCAGCTTAAACCTGCTGTGGTCATGACCCTTTCTGTAATTGCAGTTATGGGTGCAAGTAACGTTATTGTTTCTATCCTTAGAAATGCTATTCCTAACCGTATCCGAATTATTGTACAATTGGTTGTAGTGGCTTCTATGGTTATTCTTGTAGATCAGGTCTTGCGCGCTTTCGCTTACGATGTGAGTAAACAGCTTTCTATTTTTATTGGGTTGATTATTACCAATTGTATTGTAATGGGACGCCTAGAGGCATTTGCTTTGGGTAACGGTGTTTGGAAATCATTTTTAGATGGTGTTGGTAACGCAGCAGGATATGGTTTTATGCTCATATTAGTTGCTTTTTTCCGCGAGCTTTTGGGCTCTGGAAAATTATATGGATATCAAGTTATCCCCGATGCGCTTTATGAAATGGGCTATGAAAACAACGGTTTGATGTTGCTTTCTCCTATGGCACTTATTACACTTGGACTTATCATTTGGGTACAGCGTGCTCGTAACCGCAAACTCATCGAAAAAAACTAAGCCATGGATTACATCAATCTTTTCGTGAAAAGTATTTTTATTGAGAACATGATTTTCGCCTATTTCTTAGGGATGTGTTCGTATTTGGCGGTATCTAAAACAGTAAAAACAGCTGTTGGACTAGGCTTTGCCGTAATCTTTGTACTGTCTATTACTGTACCGATTAACTATTTGTTAGATAATTATTTGCTTAAACCTGGCGCAATGGCTTGGTTGGGTGAAGACTATGCCGCGTTAGACCTTAGCTTTTTAAGCTTTATCATGTTTATTGCGGTGATTGCCTCTATGGTACAATTGGTTGAAATGATAGTGGAGAAATTCGCACCTGCGCTTTATGGCGCGTTGGGGATTTTCTTACCACTTATCGCTGTGAACTGTGCCATTTTGGGTGGATCATTATTTATGCAGCAAAAGAGTTTTGCTTCTATTGGCGAGTCTGCCGTTTACGGTTTTGGCTCTGGAATTGGTTGGCTGTTGGCTATTTTAGCCATTGCTGCTATTCGTGAAAAAATCGCCTATTCAAACGTTCCTGCTCCCTTACGTGGATTGGGCATTACGTTTATTATTACAGGCCTTATGGCTATCGGATTTATGAGTTTTATGGGAATTAAATTGTAACCCTATGGATAGTACAGTAATTATTGCAAGTATCGTTGTTTTTTTAGCCATCACATTTTTGTTGGTGGGCATGTTGTTGGGCGTAAAAGCACGCTTGATGCCATCAGGACCAGTAAAGCTTTTTATTAACGGCGAAAAAGACGTGGAGGTTTCATCGGGAAGTACGTTACTTTCTACCCTTGGTGATAACAAAATATTTTTACCTTCTGCCTGTGGTGGTGGAGGTACTTGTATTCAATGTAAATGTATCGTCAAAGATGGTGGTGGTGAAATTCTTCCAACCGAAGCACCGCACTTTTCAAGAAAGGAAATTGCTGAGGGATGGCGTTTAGGATGTCAAGTTAAGGTGAAAGAAGACATGGTCATTGAAGTGCCAGAAGAAGTCTTTGGGATCAAGAAATTTGCAGCCAAAGTTGTTCGAAATTGGAACGTAGCTTCTTTTATCAAAGAGTTTGTGGTAGAGATTCCAGAAGACATGCACTACGAAGCGGGTGGATACATTCAAATTGAAGTTCCAGCTTGTGAGGTAGATTTTAAAGACATTGATATTTCTGCACACCCAGAGGAACACCCTGAAGACGTAAACAAATTTAAATTGGAGTGGGATAAGTTTAAGTTGTGGGATTTAAAAATGAAAAACCCAGAACTTGTAGAGCGCGCATACTCTATGGCTTCCTTTCCAGCCGAAGGTAAAGAAGTGATGCTTAATGTTCGTATTGCAACCCCTCCTTTTGACCGTGCTAAAAACGGTTGGGCAGATGTAAATCCTGGTGTAGCATCATCGTATATTTTCTCGCTAAAAGAAGGTGATCCCGTAACTATTTCTGGACCTTATGGCGAGTTCTTTATCAATCACACCGAAGCAGAAATGCTTTATGTGGGTGGTGGTGCAGGTATGGCACCCATGCGTTCGCATTTGTATCACTTATTCCGTACGCTTAAAACAGGACGTAAAGTAACGTTTTGGTATGGTGGTCGTTCTAAACGTGAGTTGTTCTACACCGAGCATTTCCGTGCGCTAGAACGTGACTTCCCTAACTTTAAGTTTTACGTTGCTTTGTCTGAGCCTTCCGAGGAAGACAATTGGAAAGTGAAAGATGGACTAGATGGTGAAGGCGATGGTTTTGTAGGCTTTGTGCACCAAGTGGTTATCGATAATTACTTAAACGATCACGAGTCACCTGAAGATATTGAAGTGTATTTCTGTGGCCCACCACTAATGAATCAAGCTGTTGAAAAAATGGCAGAGGACTTTGGTGTCCCAGACGAAAATGTTCGTTTCGACGATTTCGGCGGATAACAAACAAGAGGCTTCGGCCTCTTTTTTTTATTAAGTTTACAGTATGCAAAAGCTAACGGAAAAAGAACTTCACCAACTCGCCATGACTACTGTGGGAAAATCTCTAGAGGCCGATGGTTTTGAGTTTTTCGCCGTAAATAGTGAAGCCCAAAAAGATCCGCAATTCGTGTGTACAAAAGATAAAACACTTCACTTTGTAGTCGTGCGCCATGTATGTTACCCAACGAACCCAAAAGACTACGACAGCAACTTAATGCAAGAGGTAAAAGAACACGCCATAAAATTTAAAGCCAAAACCTATTTTGCGGGTGTTGGATTTGCGCATGCTACAGACTATGACAAACCACTATTTAAAAATGAACCTTATGCGATTAATTATTCGGGGCTACAAGAAATTTAGCCTTATTGCTTTTGTTATCGTTTTTGGAGCATGCCAAAATGAAATTAAAATTCAACGTACGCAAGGGGATGCACTTGGGACAACCTATTCAATTTTATATGCCGACATAAAAGCAAGTGAAAGCGTTTTAGATTCTATTGACGCTATTTTTCTGCGCATGAATCAATCGATGTCAACCTATTGGCCAAGTTCTATTATATCAGAAATTAACCGTGGTGAAGCAGTTGTTACAGATGCTGATTTCAAAACTGTTTTCCGTGCTTCTAAATTGGTGTGGGAACAAACCAACGGGTATTTTGACCCCACGGTTGGCGCATTGGTAAACGCCTATGGTTTTGGTCCCGAAAAGCCGCTTGCCAAAATTGACACCAAAACGGT
>JAACDD010000159.1 GCA_009937085.1 Bacteroidota bacterium | reverse complement strand
AAGCTGCCTTGGCTTATTATGAAGAATCCTTGACACTGGAACAAGACCGGTATCGCAAGGCAGACATTCTTTATAAAATTGCTGTAAAGTTTAAGAAAAGTGGCCTGAGGAGTAAATCTAGATCCTATGCTAGTAAAGCGCTAAAAAACCGTCCTTCTATGGGCAAAGCTTATATGCTTATCGCAAGTTTGTATGCAGCTAGTGCAAACGATTGTGGCAAGACGCAGTTTGAGAAACGAGCGGTTTATTGGTTGGCTGCAACAACAGCGCGTAAGGCTGCTACTGTAGACTCTGGTGTAAAGAAAACGGCACTTAAATTAGCGGCCAGCTACGAAGGCAGAGCACCAAGTAAAACAGACATTTTTACTGAAGGCAGAGCAGGAGAAACCATAAGTTTTTCATGTTGGATCAACAATAGCGTAACGGTTCCGCAATTGTAAATGAAGCGACCAGCGCACTTTTTAAAGTTTATGGCGGTGCTTATCGCACTGGTTAGTTTGTCGTGTAAAGATAATTTTGCACAACTCAAAACCATTAGTCAGTTTGATGCACTTCCTATTGGCGAGGCAGATACGATTCGCGTTGTTTATACCGAGCTTGCAAAAACCATAGCTATTTTGACGGCGCCAAAGAATATAGACTACACCAATCAGCCTTTTCCTTATTCTGAATTTCCCAACGGGGTTCAAGTGGTTTTATATGACGAAAACGATAAGGAAACACACGTAAAGGCAGATTATGGCATCATGTATTCAAAAACGGATCTTGTAGACCTACGCGGCAATGTTTTTATAACCACGCCCGAAGGTGCTGTGTTAAATACCTCCCAGCTGTATTGGGATATAAACAAAGAGTGGGTTTTTACAGAAGAATACTTTACCTTTAAAAATGAAGATTATGATATTGCTGCCAACATGCTAGATGCCAGCAAATCGTTTGATAAAATAACCACAGGCCCACTTGTTGGGAATGTACTAGTTGAAGAAGAAGAATTATGATAAAGTTTTACCGTATATCCGAAATTATTTACCTGGTTTTTGGAGGATTATTTTTGTTTCGCGCCATTAACTATTACGGAACAGAAGACGCACGTACACCTATAGATCTTGCCATCACAGGTGTTGCTGTGTTTATGTACTTCATTAGAAGACGTTACCGCAAAAAGCTTGAGCAGCGTAAGGACCAATAACACATATGACAATAGAGATTAGCGTTTTAGTGACAAGTCTTTTGTTGTCGGCGTTTTTTTCGGGAATGGAAATTGCCTTTGTTTCTTCAAACAAAATCAGGCTTGAAATTCAAAAAACACAGAAGAAAAGCTTTGGCACTCTTCTAAAGACTATTACAAAAAGTCCTTCTCGATTTATTGTTTCCATGTTGGTCGGGAACAACATAGCATTAGTAGTTTACGGTATTTACGCCGGGGAGCTCATTGTGCAGGAATTGTTTCCTGCATATGAAAGCTACCCCTCTCTGCCGCTTCATATTATATTTTACCAAACACTGATATCAACGGCCGTTATTCTCATAACAGCCGAGTTTTTGCCTAAGGTGTTTTTTCAAATCTATGCCAACAGATTTTTAAGTGTATTTGCGCTTCCAGCCTATATTTTTTACCAATTGATGAAACCACTGAGCTGGGTGGTGATGCGATTTTCAGACGTTATACTGCATCGATTTTTTCGATTGCAAAAGCAAGAAGACCCTATTGCCTTTAGTAAGGTTGAATTGGGTGATTTTGTGTCGGAACAGATAGAAACAACGAGCGATGAAAATCAAGATGCAGAACTGCAATTGTTCCATAATGCCCTTTCTTTTACCAATTTAAAAGCGCGAGAAGTAATGGTTCCTAGAGCTGAGATGATTGCTGTAGATCGTTATGAAAAGCCCAAAGACTTGTTGGATATTTTTTCATCTACTGGATTTTCAAAAATTTTGATTTATGCACAAAGCATGGACAACATCATTGGATATGTTCATGCTTTTGATATGTTTAAAAAGCCAAAATCCCTTCATGCCATCATTAAGGCTGTGGAATGGATTCCTGAGACCATGCGTATTCAAGATGTTTTTAACCAATTGGTTAAGAAGCGAAGAAGCATTGCTGTTGTTTTGGACGAATTTGGGGGTACGGCAGGAATGCTAACGTTAGAAGACATTGTTGAGGAGTTGTTCGGAGAAATTGAAGACGAACACGACACAATAAGCAATGTTT
>JAACDD010000158.1 GCA_009937085.1 Bacteroidota bacterium | reverse complement strand
GAAATGGGTTTTACAAAATATGGATTCAATAAAGGCAAAGGAGACTTGACTACTATGATAGAAGAGTTTAAGCTGGCAAGAGAAAATAACATTGAGATAACATCTGTTTTTCTTTGGTTAAATTCCAAAAGAGATAGTATTGGTAAATTGAGTCCATCAAACCAAGAATTGTTACGTAAGCTAAAAGAAGTAGAACAAAAGCCAACAATATGGGTTAGTTTAAGCGACAATTTTTTCGAAGGAAAAACTCAAGAAGAATCGCTAGAAGTGGCTATGGAAATGATAACATTTATAAAGGTTCAAGCGGACGAAGTTGGCAGCGAACTGGCAATATACAATCATCGAGGTTGGTTTGGGAATCCTCATCACCAAATAGAAATTTTAAAACAATTAAAGGACAAGTCTATAACTATGGTATACAACTTCCATCATGCGCACGAATATGTAGACGAATTTCCTGAGATTGTTAAAAAGATGAAACCCTTTTTATCATACGTTAATTTAAACGGAGTGAAAAAAGAAGGTCCAGAAATATTATCTATTGGGGAAGGAGATCATGAATACGAAATGATTAAGAATTTATTAGACGAAGGATATAATGGACCATGGGGAATTCTTGGACACATTAAAACCGAAGATGTACAAAAAGTATTAACTCGAAATATTAATGGTCTAAAGTTGCTTAATTCTCAACTCAAAGAGGAAGCAGTAAAATAAAAGCAACACACAACAAAGCACATATGTCCATTTTCCGCTACGCTTTATACAGGGCTGTACTCGCTCTTTGTCTTTATCGCTTTCAATATTTTTACAATACGCGCTGAAGAAACCCGTTTGAGAAAAGATTTTGAAGAGGAATATAAAAGATATCGTAAAAAAGTAAGAAGATGGTTTTAATTTTCTTAAATGTAAACGAATTACAAAATTTATAACGCCACTAAAACCCCTTTTGCAAACAGTGTCGGCTTTTATATATTTACCAAAATAAGATATGGGACGAGCATTTGAATTTCGAAAAGCACGAAAAATGAAGCGTTGGTCGGCGATGGCTAAGACCTTTACACGCATTGGCAAGGATATTGTCATGGCGGTCAAAGAAGGCGGTCCAAGTCCAGAGAGCAATTCGCGTTTGCGAGCCGTCATTCAAAATGCGAAGTCGGCAAACATGCCCAAAGACAATATTGAGCGTGCCATAAAGCGTGCTACAGACAAAAGCACCGAAAACTACAAAGAGGTATTGTTTGAAGGCTATGCGCCACACGGTATTGCTGTTTTGGTTGAAACTGCTACAGATAATAACAACCGCACCGTTGCCAATATTCGCAGCTATTTTAACAAGTGTAACGGCAATATGGGCACTTCGGGTTCGGTGGAGTTTATGTTTGACCACAGCTGTAATTTCCGTATTCCCAGCGAAGGTTTAGACGCTGAAGAGTTGGAATTAGAGTTTATTGATTTTGGTGTTGACGAAGTGTTTGTAGACGAAGACGGCATTTTACTATATGCCCCATTTGAAAATTTTGGTGCCATTCAGAAAGAATTAGAACAACGCGAGATTGAAATTCTATCCTCTGGATTTGAACGTATTCCCACCACCACCACTAGCCTTTCTGGGGAAGCCGCCGAAGAGGTCGAAAAACTCATTGAAAAAATTGAGGAGGACGACGACGTACAAAACGTCTATCATTCCATGGTATTAGCCGAGTAAGGCCTTAGCGCGTTCCAAATCTTGTGGTGTATCAATCCCCACACCAACAAAATCAGTAGGAAGCATTTGCATCACTTTTCCCATTTCTAAATACCGAATAGCTTCTATTTTTTCTGCCATTTCTAAAGGAGTTGGTGCTTGCGCATAAAAATCGAGTAAGGCTGCTTTTCTAAAAGCATAAATCCCCACATGGCGAAATGCTTGTCCTTCAGCTCGCATAAACGGAATGGCTGAACGTGAAAAATACAAGGCCCTACCCTGTTGGTCAGAAACTACTTTTACTATGTTCGGGTTTTCCAAATCGTGTTTGGAAGTAATGGGAATCATCAGGGATGCCAAATCAATAGCGTTGGCAGCGTCATTTTCAAAGGCCTGGATCAAATCTGCCAAAGCATTTTGAGCGATAAACGGTTCGTCGCCTTGCACATTAATCACCACATCCGCTTCGATGTCTTGTACACATTCTGCAACACGATTACTGCCACAATCGTGGTTTAGGATACTGCGAAATACCTTTCCTCCCAATGCCTGAACGTGCGTTTCAATTTGGTCGGAATCGGTTGCCACCCAAACTTCATCAAATAAGTTCGTGTTTACAACCGCCTCGTAAGTACGCTGCAAAACGGTTTTGCCGTTTAAGTCGGCTAAGAGTTTGCCGGGAAAACGTTGTGCTTCAAAACGAGCAGGAATAACAGCTAGTATACGCATAGCGCAAAAATAGGGAAATCATTCCTGTTCAAAATAGGCATCGGTAAAGCCTATTAAAAAAAGTTTTTCGGAAGCTCGAGTAATGGCCGTGTACAACCATCGGAAATAGTTCGCGTCCAAGCCATCGGGCAAATAAGGCTGTTCCACCAACACCCGTTTCCATTGACCTCCTTGCGCTTTGTGACAGGTAAAGGCATAGGCATATTTAACCTGTAACGCATTAAAATACGGATTCTTTTTAACGTTTAAATACTGTTTGTATTGCGGCAAATGAGCGTAGTCTTCTCTTACAGCTTGATACAATTTCGTGTTCTCCTCAAACGAAAGCGCATGCGAATCCATTTCGAGTGTGTTCAAAATAAAAACAGTATTAAAGGGATCTTGGTCGGGATAGTCGAGCATACGAATGTGGACTTCGGCAAATGTAAATCCATACAATTCTTTTACAGCCTTTACTGAAAGTACTTCCACAATATCGCCATTGGCAATAAAACCAGGCCCTGAATCAGGCGGAAGCCAGTGGTAATTATTTTTAACCACCATAATCAAATCGCCTGAAGCGAGTTCGGGTTCTTTACCTAAAATTTGAGTGCGAATTTGTTTGTTATAGCCATTGGCACGTTTGTTTGAGCGCACAATACACGCCGTTTCGTCTCTACCAACTTCTCTAAAGCCTTCTTCAATAGCATCTTGAATTTCATAGCCATCTTGCAGTCGAATGATATCTGGAAAACGTGCAAGGATAAATTGAAAACTTGTCGTACTTCTCTCAAGAAGTTGCTGCCGAAGTCGCGTAGCGTTAAATAAAATACCGGAATCTTTTCCCTGCCGTACTACCTCATTAAGTTCTATTTCATGTGGTGTAAGCCCATGTTCCATGGTTAGCACGCGAGCGTCCAAAGCAGGACTAAGTTCGGTGTGAACAGGTGGAAGCTGAGCGGTATCGCCGACGAGTAAAAGCTTGCAATCTTCTCCAGCATGCACATAGTGAATGAGATCGTGAAGCAGCGATCCGTTTTCAAAAAGCTTATTTTGTTGTTGTTGATCGGCAATCATGGATGCCTCATCAACCAAAAAAAGGGTGCGCTTAAATTTATTCTTTTGGAGTTTAAATTTTAAATTTCCTTGGCGCTCTTGCTGTGCAAAATAAATGCGTTTGTGAATGGTGAATGCAGGTCGGTTTGCATAGGCTGCCATAACTTTTGCAGCCCGACCCGTGGGTGCGAGCAACACCGTTTTATAACGCAATGCACCTATGGATTTCACAAGCGTGCCAATGAGTGTCGTTTTCCCCGTTCCGGCAAATCCCTTGAGTACAAACACTTCATTTTTACCAGATGAAGAAAAAAAATCAGCTAAGTTTTTGAGGGCTTGTTCTTGTATCAACGTAGGTTCAAAGGGGAAATTTTGTTTCAGTCTTTCTACAAAAGCGGTTGAATTCATTGGTTAAAAGTAGGAATGTTTTATGTAAGGACGCAGAGAATGAAAAAAATTGTAAATTTGGTGGCATCAAAATCATACGTTGACATGAAAAAAATCTTACTTCCTGTACTTTGGATACTTATTGTTTTCTTCAGTTACAAGCTGTATAATTCCATTTATGAGCCCATCCAATTCAATAAAGTAAAAACAGAACGCTACGCGGACGTTATTCGCTCTTTAAAAGATATCGGTAATGCTCAGGTAGCGCACAAGAGCGTAACGGGCATATATGCGCAGGACTTTAAAAGTTTGGTTGAATTTGTAGATTCAGCCCAATACATACTTACTGAAAAAAGAGATTCAAGTTATTTGGAATACGATCGCGTATATCGCATTGATATGCTACGTGAAGTTCAAATCGTTGATACACTTGGTTTTGCATCTGTAAAAGACTCCCTTTTTGGTGATTCTGACCACTACAAAAACATGGCGCAAGTTCCTATTAAGGATGTTGACACCACCTTTAGTATGAAAGCAGATGTAATAGATAAAAACGGATATCAAGTACCTGTATTTGAAGTGCGCGTGTCGAAAGACATTGTCCTTCACGACCAAGATGCATATTTGTTAGAACAAGAAAAAGCTACGATTTCTGTAGATGGTGTGAATGGCCCAGCCATTGTTTTGGGTTCACTTTCAGAAGTGAGCACCAACGGAAATTGGCCGACCATTTACGATGCAGGAATCCAAGAATAAATCATCCAAAAGCAACGCTATTTTGTCCATTCACGTGCACGTGAATGGACTTTCTTTTTTTACCCACGACCCAAAAACTAAAAAAGCTTCCTCAATAGTTCGCAAAACTTTTGCTAGCCATACGCCTCTTGAAAAACTACATGAAGAAATCTTCAGTGTGCTCAAAGCGGAACAGCTAACAGGAAAATCGTTTAAAGAGGTACGCTGTAGTGTTGAAAACGATTTAGCTACGCTAGTACCAAAGTCACTTTTTGAAGAAAGCTCCTTACACGAATACGTACAAAAAGATATTGCCATTGAAACTAATGACTTTATCACGTATGATATTATTCCAAGCGAAGATTGGGTTGCTGTTTACGTGCCCTTTGTAAATGTAAACAATATGCTTATCGATACTTTTGGAACGTTTAAATACTACCATGCGGTGAGTATTTGGTTACAAGCATTGTCCGCACATAGCAAAGCAGACGGAGCGTTGGTTTGGAGTTTGTACGTAGAAAACAACCATGCGCATTTGGCATTGCTCCGCGATAAAAAACTTCAATTTTACAATTGCTTTAAAGCAACAAATCCCAAAGACCTGGCGTATTATGTATTGCTTTCAGCAAAAGAGAATCAGGTAAGCCCTAACGAAGTGCCCCTGTTTTTAGTTGGAGCCATTGTCGAAGATGACGCGTCATACAAAGAATTACACTCATTTGTGCGCAGTTTAAACTTCTTGTCGCCTGAGCATTCGTTGGAATTTCAAACCCCAAGATTGCATACACATCAAGATTTTTGTGTGCTAAATTTAATCTAATGCGAATCATCTCTGGAACGTTAAAAGGAAGACGACTACAACCACCAAAAAACCTTCCCGTCCGCCCTACTACTGATAGAGCAAAAGAAGCGCTTTTTAATATTTTGATGCATCAATATGATTTTGATCAGGCTACGGTTTTGGATTTATTTGCAGGAACAGGAAGTATCAGCTATGAATTTGTATCGCGTGGTGTTAAACAACTTGTAGCCGTAGATAAAAACACCCACTGTGTAAATTTCATCACAAAAACTAGCGAAGATTTAGCACTTCCCATAACAGTAGTTCGTGCGCCTGTGTTGCGGTTTCTGGAGCGTATATCCACAAGCTATAGCTTTATTTTTGCCGATCCACCATATGTCTTTACCGTAGAAGAGTACCGTGTTTTAGTAGCAACTATTTTTAGCAAAAATGCCTTGCAAAAAGACGGACTGCTTATTTTAGAACACGCCGAGCAAATTGACTTGTCAGGACTTGCTCATTTTACAGAAGCCAGAAATTACGGCGGTTGTATTTTCTCTTTTTTTGAAGTGTAATTACTGCTTTCCTGCACGGAAAAGGTATTCCTTTTCGGCTTTGGTCAGGCTTTCATAACCCGAATCTGCAATTTTGTCCAAGATGGCATCTACCTTTTTTTGATCTACAGAAGATGTTTTCGTGGATTTACGTCTTGTTTTTGGTGGCTTTTTGGTGGTTTTTGAACTATTAAAAAGGGCTTTAAACGCCATTACCATTCGCATAAACCAACCGCCAATATCGTTGCCTTTTAAAAACTCTCGTTGATATACATAGCCCCACAATGCACCGCCCAAGTGGGCGATATGCCCCCCTGCATTTCCCGTTGGGATTTGCACCACATCTAAAAAAATAAACAACAAGGCAATGTATTTCAAGGGAATTGAAAACATAAAAACACGAATGGGTGAATCAGGCATATATGATGCCATGAACACCAAAACTGCCATTACACCTGCCGAGCTTCCAATAAGCATTGAAGATGTAGACTGAAAGGCTGGAAAAATATTATACGAAAGTAAATACACCAGTCCGCCTGCAATAACTCCAACAAAAAACGTATTGAGTAATAAGCGTTCTTGAAATAAATTAAGCATCAAACCTCCTGAAACATACAACAAGAGCATGTTCCAAAATATATGCCCCAACGAGCCGTGAAAAAGCCCATACGTTAGTATGGTCCATGGACGCGTAATTACTGTACTGATGTTTGCAGAAAGCTCAAAAAATGACAACCACGCTGAGGAAGAACTTTTGAACAAAAATAAGAGCGTGTTTAGCAGTAATGGCAACACAAACAACACGACCATAACAGCAATGAGTTTTTCCAGCGTATTAAGTCTGGCGTATCTATTTTGTATGTTTTGCCACAAATCCATCAATTCCAACGATTTTGATTAAACTGATTTTTTTTCCAATACCACATCATAAAAAAGCCTGTAACAGCACCACCTACATGCGCAAAATGTGCAATAGGCCCCATAGAGTATGAAGAAAACCCAAAGAATAAATCCATTACTAAAATAAGCGGTACAAAATATTTCGCCTTAATGGGTATGGGTAAAAAGATAAGCATGAGCTCTGCATTTGGAAACATAAATGCAAAAGCGACCAACACGCCATACAGTGCACCAGATGCACCCACCATACGAACATGAAACAAAGACTGTGTTTGTTGCTGTAAGGAGGCGTAGATTTCATCCAACACATAACCTTGTGCAACCAAATCTTCTACCCAACCCTGAATTTGAAGGTGATAAACCAAAAGCTGCAATGCAGCAGCTCCAACTCCAGTTGAAAGGTAAAAGAATAAGAATTTATTCTTGCCCCACACTTGAGCCAAAGGAGAACCAAACATCCACAATCCAAACATGTTGAATAAAATAT
>JAACDD010000157.1 GCA_009937085.1 Bacteroidota bacterium | reverse complement strand
TAACTTGATAAACTTCCTATCCTACAAGTTGATAAACTTCCATTTCCTTCGTCTTTTAGAAGAAGACCAAGAACAACCCTTACCGGAAATAAACCAAACCTTGTTTTATCAATGCTGTTGTCTTGTTAGTGTTATGAAATATAGAAAGGTAAAAACTGGTGTGAAAAATCCCGAATTAGTTACAAGTTTTGAGCAGATGGAGAAGTATATAAAGAAGGAGGATTTACCTGCACGTGATTATTTAGGTACAGGATACATATCTAACCTCAATGCACTACAAGTCGTCAATACAAAGAATCATTTAAAAATGAACTTTTATAATCGGTTTAAAAAATATTTGAAATTACGAACTGGTGAAACTGAGAATGCGGTTGTATATCGTTGGTTGAAAGATATTTATGATCCTGAATATGAAGGGTGGAACCCCTTTATTTTGTATATGCGACAATGGTTGAAATACACACCTACCGAAGCAAACATAATGAAGCATTCGAGTCATTTTGTTAAGATCTACTATGTGATTTTGAAGGAGTTTGAAAAACACCCGAATACCAAAGGAATAAGAACCTTTAGTTTATTACCACACAAGCACGGGTTTACACTAAACCATATTACCATTGATAATGCTGGTTTAGAAAACACACTCAAATACATAGCAATGAAACTAAAAAAAGACGAAGAAGGTGAGGTTGAAAGTTGTTTAGATGTGAATAAGTTGAACTTTAAAGAAAACGAGCAAGAGTATTGGAGGGCACTTTTTAATATCAAACGTTATGAAACGAAAAACAAGAAGTTTGGATTTACAATTCTAACTGACGGTAAAAGTGTTGTATTACAGATGACAAAACCAAAACAACCGGAAAGAGCTGTTAGTGACTACAGAAACCAAGAATACGATAAGTGCGTCGGTATTGACCCTGGAGTAAGGGCGTTGATTACTTCTTATGATACAAATAATGAATGTTTTCAAGTATCAACAAAGCGTTACCGCCATGACAGCAAAATGATTCATGCCCAAAAAAAGCGCGTTGGATGGTATGAAAAATGGGACCATTATGATGAGTGGAAACTTATACCAACCATTAAAACCAGCAAAACAAGCGTAATGGAGGAATATTTCAAATTCGTATTTCCAAAGATGCAAACCTTTTTCGAGTTTCATAAAGAAAAGGGTTTTCGTAATTTGAAGTTCACGTCCTATTGTAGAAGCAAAGCAACTTTAGCAGAAATATGCAAACGCATAGGAGGCGGTAAAGATGTGAAAACATTAGTAGGTTTCGGCGATTGGTCACAGCAACACGGTTTTGTAAAAAAGCACCCAACAGCCCCAGTTAAACGATTGAAACGAGAACTTCGTAAGTATTGTAGGGTAGTTGACATAGATGAATACAAAACCAGTCAAACGTGTTCTTTGTGTCTCAATCCAGTTGTGTTATACCGAAACCGTATTCGTTGGAAAAAGAATGGGGTTTTAGAACCAGAAGCAAGACTGTCTAATATCCGTAGTGTAATCCGTTGTAAAAACAACGAGTGTAGATTATGCTGCGTGGATAGGGACATCAACGCTTCAAAGAACATGTTAACGTTGCTCCGACATCAGTATGAAGGAGAAGCAAGACCAGCATGTTTCAAACCATGATAGTTGGCGTATTTATTTGAGCTCAATTTGAAATTGAGTATATAAAACGTCAAGGGCGTTAAATACGCCATTACTAATTTTATTTTACAAATGTAATTTAAAAATGTAAATAATGTTATCCTATCGGTAAACTCGGCTACTGTCGCTCCCGGTTATCCCCCAGGCAATCCCGGTGGGTCCGCTAAATCTGCTACCTTTTTGGCCGGAAAACGTTAGAAGTAGACGGCCATTACACTTGCTACAGAGCATGCATTTCAATGATCTCTCTCTTGATACAATCCTAAAG
Organism: Bacteroidota bacterium; assembly: GCA_009937085.1. Lineage (GTDB taxonomy): Bacteria > Bacteroidota > Bacteroidia > Flavobacteriales > Flavobacteriaceae > UBA7446. The sequence continues at coordinate 304 of JAACDD010000157.1, read as the reverse complement.
TGATTCTTGGTCATACCTCATCCAATTAAGAACCCAAAAATACCACTGAGATGGTGCATGAGGGCCCTTAAAATGAGGACCAGATCGAATATATCAGGAGGTGTCATATATCTTTCTGGCGTTGTTTTCAAGTAATTCTTTGACGATCTTATTTGGCGGCTCTGTGGAATTAACCGCATGCCATTTATTTTCCTCGTATAGTTGGCTATGGCCATGAGCTCGAAGACCGGACGTTTTTAACATATTGCCAGATATGAACACTTTCCGGAACTCAAATGGAATTTTGGGTTGTATTATCGAGTCT
>JAACDD010000156.1 GCA_009937085.1 Bacteroidota bacterium | reverse complement strand
CAATAATATTGGTTGGGCTTGGTGGCCTTGGAAAAGAATTACAACTACTGTGTCCGCTTTCTCAATCCCTTCCAATAGTCAATATGATGCCGTTATGAAGTATTGGAAAGGCGAGGGTCCTATACCCGATGCAGATGATGCCTATAATGGCATGATGGCACTGACACAAAGCGCATTGGTTGACAATACTATCTACAACAAAGGCGTAGTTGATGCCATGCTGCGACAGCCAAGCGACGATAGCTTATTACCCTATGCCAACAATGTGATTCCAGGAAACATACATGCCACGCACTACGATATGGGGGCACAAGGAATTGCCTACCACGATCAGGAATATGGTAACTACTCTGGCTCTGGAGGTACTTCAAGTTGGAACCTAGGCTGGGTCTTTAGAAATGATGGTGTAGATATTAGCACATCAAACTCTAACAGCCCCGATAGTAACGGCTATAGTGTAGGTTATGTAAATGCCAAAGAATGGATAAAATATACTGTTGAGATTATAGATGCTGGGTATTATAATATTGAAACGACCTACGCGGCAGCGAACAGCGGCGGAAAAATCCGATATGAACTCAACGATAGACCCATTACAGACTTGATTTCACTAAGTCCAACTGGGGGGTATACTAGTTTTAACTCCAATACGACTTCAACGGCCTATCTAGAAACGGGACAACACGTTTTAAAGTTACGTATTGCAGGCACAAGTGAATTCAATATTGAATCATTTAAGTTTAGTTTATCCGCAAACCAAACACCAAGCTTTGCACCCATAGGCGCCGTAACAGAGATTAGTGATACAGAAATACAACTTACATTAAACAAAGCGATTAATACGACTGCTGTTGATCACACCCATTTTAGCGTAACGGTTAATGGAAATAATATAGCTGTATTAAGTGCGCAACGCGACCCAAACAATCCGCAAACCGTAACGGTTTCTCTCGATGACTATTTATCATTTTATGACGAAATTCTAATCAGTTATACCGGGGACAGCCTGGTATCTACTAATTTGGAATCATTAGCTGTATTTACCAATATGGCTGTCGAGAATTTAATTACTGAAATAAATGTAATTCCCGGGAAAATTGAAGCAGAAGCATTCGACACACAAAATGGTATTGGTACTGAGGATACTACTGATACTGGTCTTGGGAAGAATATTAATAACCTACACCCTGGAGACTATGTAACATACGAAGTGGACGTAAAGCAAAACACCTACTTTAATATTCAATCAAGAGTAGCAACAGAAAAAGATAATGCGCGCTTTAGCATGGAGCTAAGGAACGAAAACAATGTTTTTTTTTATGAGTCATTTAATGTGCCTAATACAGGAAGCTGGCAAACATGGCAAACGGTAGAAAAAGAAGCGTTATTACCTGCTGGAAAATATACCCTGAAAATAAATGTATTAGGTTCAGAGTTCAATATAAATTGGTTTAATTTTATTACACTAGACACGACTAATCGCTTGGCCATTCCAGGCTTGGTTGAGGCTGAAGCATATGACTCTCAAGATGGTATGACAACTACAACGACTTCTGATAGTAGTGGTGGACAAGAATTGGGGTATTTAGATGAAGGGGACTATGCATTGTATTCAGTTAGTGTTGCGCAATCTGGAACTTATAATATAAAATCTCGCATAGCTACTAATTATAATGATGCAACATTTAGCTTAACACTTGAGGATGAAAGTGGCTTGATATATAAGCTTGCTGAAGTTGCGCCAACAAGTACAGGTGGCTGGACCAGCTGGAATACGATCACCCAAGAAGCAGTATTGCCCAAAGGAAATTTTACTTTGAAGATGACAAGTACAAATTCAGCTGTTAATATAAATTGGTATGATTTTGAATTTATTTCATCAGATAAACAACCAATTCTTATACCGGGCATTGTGCAAGCTGAAAAGTATAATAGCCAATTAGGGGTTGCTATTGAATCATGTGCTGATATAGGGGGTGGACAAAACCTGAACTATATCGATCAGGGAGACTTTGTAAACTACAATGTTTTAATTCAACATACAGGATTTTATACAGTTCAAGCAAGAGTTGCTGGATACGACATAAGTAGTTTTAATCTAGTATTATCAAAAGATAACAGTCCTGATCAAGTTCTAGAAACATTTACCACCCCTCAAACCAATGGATGGCAAAACTGGCAAACCGTTCAGAAAGATATTCTCTTACAGGCTGGAGAATATACCCTAACTGCAAACATCTTAAGCGGGGAGTTTAATATCAACTGGTTCAATTTCATCTATGATGAAGATGGGGGTATGCAAATCCCAGGAACAATCCAAGTGGAGGATTATTGGGAGCAATCAGGATTAAGTGTAGAAAACTGTTATGATACCGGCGGCGGTAAAAACCTATCATACATGCATCAAGGAGATTCTGCAACATATTTGGTTAAAGTAAATACTTCGGGCAAGTATAAGGTTAAGTCTCGCATTAGTAGCGCTTATACGGGCGGAAGATTTAATCTCGTTTTTTCAAAAAATCCAACTGAACATTTTACACTAAATAATTTTCAAGTACCCAGTACAGGGGGCTGGCAAAGTTGGCAAGATTTAGATAAAGAATTTGATTTGACAGCAGGAACATATACCATGACCATGAACATACTTGGCAATCAGTTTAATTTAAATTGGATAGATTTTGAATTAATTGAGGCATTAAGCAATAAAGCTAACGATAGTGATCTATTCAAATTATACCCGAATCCAGCACATGAATACGTTACCCTACAGTCCGATACTGTCATCAACCACATCAAAGTATTTGATCTTTTAGGTAGGGCTATGTTTGAGCAAAACACCAAAAACCAGCAGAATGTTCAATTCAATGTAGCCCACTACCCCAGCGGATTGTATTTGATTGAGGTTAAGTCTGAAAATAGTTCCGAAATTTTAAAATTAATCAAACAATAAAATTACCAAAATTGAAATTTACGCAATCCTTTTCTGCTTCGCTTTTACTTACAGTATCGTTATTTACAAATGCACAAAATATAGATGATCAAGTTAACCAACTGGTAGCAAACATGACCCTTGATGAAAAAGTAGGTCAAATGACCCAAGT
>JAACDD010000155.1 GCA_009937085.1 Bacteroidota bacterium | reverse complement strand
CAAATGATTATTAACAGTCGAAAATCTATTTCACAAATTTGTCATGACACTGGTTTTAACTCGTTTTCGAGTTTCAACCGAGTTTTTAAGTCTGTAAAAGGAATATCTGCCAGTGAATACAAGAACAAATATAAAAGACTTAACAATATTTCCTCTTAGCTCAAACTATTTGAGTAACCAAGAATCACAGAAGCCAAGATGAGAACTGCCAATCCAACTAAAAGCAGATTAAAAGGCTTTTTAGCATCCTTCCACTCGCCAGCTCTATAAGCCCAAACATTACTTACGATTAGTGACAGCCCAAGTAACATTGGCCACCCAACTATGTTTCCAAGGTTGTTGTCAGATGCGCCGTTCATAAGTGCAGCTCCTTGTCCATACAAACCCAGTGCTGCAAACCAACAAAGCCCTGCAATAATAGACCACATATAGGCTTTTTTAGATCCTGCAACAAAAAAGTTGGACCAACTATTGTTTTTGACAATTAAGACAAGGCTATACAAAGCATTCATAGCATAGGCCCCGATAAATACAATCAGCCAAGCAATCAAGCTTGCATTGCGACCATTGATTCCATAATTCTCTGCAATGAGTGTTACATCGTCATTGACATTGGTATGCCCAACAGCCAATAGTGAGGAGAGGATTCCACAGACAACCGCAATGGCGATTCCTTTTAAAATATTACTTCCTGAAAGTGAAGAATTGCCTTCAAGTTTGTCTCGATTAATACCAGCTTTTGCTGTAATGATTACACCTACAATAGTAATCGTTAAGCCCACAATTACGTACGGAAATTGAGGTAGGCTTGTAGCATTTTCGTTTTGTAATAGGGGAATTAAAGCACCTAGTGTTCCAGCAATACCCATCACGATCCCCATAGTCAATGACAACCCAATATAAGGAACACTTACTCCAAACATAATGCCTCCAATACCCCATAGAAAACCAAATAATATGGCATAATAGGCCGCCTTTTGCGCAACCGGATCAGAAAAAACATCTCCAATCACATCACATACACCCGAAACAGAAAGAAATGTCCATACAATTGGAAAAAGCACCATAGCTATTGTAACATGCACTAACCACCAAGACTCCCACTTTAGGGGTGCCATGTACTTCATTCCTACGCCAAAAGATCCTTGAAACACACTGGCAATAATAACCAGCAAAAAAGGTAAGATAATTGATTCCATGCTATGTTTTTTTAGTTATTTAGTTGTTTTACAATATTCGAATAATTGCTAAAAATCAGCCCAACATCTACTGAGTAAGCAATGTATTGAACACCTAAACTTCTCCATTTAAGAGCACTTTCGACACTTTCAACAAACGTTCCAATAATTTTGTTGTGTTGATTGGCTATTTTGACAGCATCTTTCATTTTTTTTACTACTTCTGGGTGATCAACTTCTCCAGGAAAGCCACAAGACTGTGACAAATCATAAGGCCCTAAAAAAACCACATCAATCCCATCAAGAGTTACAATTTCATTCAAATTATTGAGCCCTTCGTTTCCTTCAATATGTACAATAGTTAGCGTATCGGAATTTGCAGAAGCGAAATATTCTTTTTTGTCAGTCTTTGTATAAGATGCTGCTCGAACATATCGACACATGCCACGCTCTCCTTTTGGATGAAAGTAACTTGCGTCAATTACATTTTTCGCATCATTAAGTGTACTAACCTGTGGAACCTGAATAGAATGAACACTTACATCTAAAACGCGTAATATTTTCGCAGGACTGTTTTCAGTTACTCTCACAACCACCTCAATACCTTTTGCCTCTGCAGCGCGTGCTAAGTTTTGAATACTTTCCACGCTTAATGGACCGTGTTCCATGTCTAAAATTACAAAATCAAAACCTGCAAGTGCTGCTGCTTCGACTACGGTTGGATCTTGTAGCTTACAAAACGGACCATATACGGTCTCACCGTTTAACAATCGTTGTTTGAGCGTATTGGTTTTCATTTTATAGCGCTATAGAAATTCTTTTTTTAACCAAATAGTCCTCTAAAGCCAAATGAGAACAATCGTGTCCGATTCCACTATTTTTAATACCACCATGGGGCAAGTAAATGGCATATTTCACTCCATTTACTTGAACCTCACCAAATGCGAGCTGCTCTGAAAAATAATGAATACGCTCATTGCTATCTGTGAAAATATAAGAAGCTAGCCCAAATTCAGTATCATTAGCAAGAGCTAGAACTTCTTCATCATTATCAAAGGACATAAATGGCGCAATAGGTCCAAAAGTTTCTTCTTGAAACAGACGCATTTCTGTTGTCATGCCTGAAATTACAGTGGGCTCCATCCAATTTCCAGTTTCTTTACCATTAGGAATTTTTCCCCCAATCAGTACTTTTCCACCTTTTGCAACAGCATCTTCAATAAGTTCGAACATACGGTCTCGGTCGTTGCGTGTTACCATAGGTCCCATATTGGGTTTTTGGTCAATGCCAAAACCAAGTTTTATTTTGTTTACACGTTCGATGTATTTTTCCAAAAACGTATCGTATAAGCTACTATGTACAAAAAATCTGTTGGCGGCTACGCAAATTTGCCCACTGTTGCCAAACTTAATTCCAATAGCCAAATCGAGTGCTTTGTCAATAGCTGCATCCTCAAACACAATAAAAGGTGCATTACCTCCAAGCTCCATACCTAGTTTTTTGATAGAAGTAGCACTATCTGCAATCACACGTAGGCCAGTGGCCGTAGATCCAATCATAGTTAATACAGAAGGGATTTTACTTTTACTTAAGGTTGAAGCCACTTCACTTGTTGGACCCGATAATATGTTAACCACCCCGGCCGGAAAGTCAATATCATGCAGTATTTTTCCTAATATATACGCTGAAAGAGGTGTCAATGCAGAAGGTTTTATGATGATAGAGCATCCTGAAGCTAAGGCAGGACCAAGCTTAAAACCAACATTCAGCAATGGGAAATTCCATGCTAAATACGCTACAGCTACCCCAGCGGGTTGTTGTATCATTTTGTGGGTATGTGTGTTTTCGTAATCTGGAATTTGCTCATCGCGTAAGTTTTTCATGGCATTAGGATACCAGTCCAACGCATTGACTACTGCCTCAATGTCTTCATAAGCAGCGTCATAGGTTTTTCCCATTTCATAAACAATGGCGGATCTCAGCAAGTGTTCGTTTTCAAGAACGGCTTCTCTAAGCTTTAACATCCATTGGGTTCGTTCTGACAAAGAACATTTTGACCAAAACTCGAATCCTTTTTGGGCAGCTTCTAGCGCCTTTTCAGCATCCGCTTTCCCTGCTTCTGCAATTTGAGCAATGGGTTTGCCGTCAGCTGGGCAAATAACATCTGACCTAGTTTTGGATACACTATCTACAAGTGCCCCACCGATATACAATTTCTTATATCCAAATTCCATATAACCCTACTTCAACAGTTCTTTAATATCAAAAACCCCATTCGTTGGATTGGTAAATTTGTGAAGGGCATCTTGATTTACTTCAAGACCCAATCCTGGTACGTCAGGAACCTTTATCTTTCCATTTTTCATTTCTAATATAGGAAATGTAAGTTGCTCTCGCAATGCATTTTCTGTTTGATCAAATTCCAATAAAAAATCGGGGCTAAACATACGACCAGGTACTGACTCTAAATTTGATATGAAATGCAAGGCAACATGTAAGCCTATAGAACTGCCCCAAGTATGTGGTACCACATCTATTCCGTAGGTAGAGGCTAGCGATGCGATGCGCTTGGCTTCAGTCAATCCGCCACAAGCACAGATGTCTGGCTGAATAATGTCTACCGATTTATTTTTAAGCAACTGATGAAAACCAAAGCGTAAATACTCACACTCTCCACCCGCAATAGGTATGGTGGTTTTTTGTCTCAATTCGCCGTATTGTTCATAAAACTCTGGAGACACAGGCTCTTCAAACCATGAAATTTGGTAGGCTTCCAATTTTTTTGCCAATTCAAGTGCCTCCATATATGTGTAGGCATGGTTTGAATCAATCATAAGTTTGATATCGTCTCCAATAATAGAGCGTAAATGCTTCACATTAGAAACATCTCTATCAATGCCAAGACCTACTTTCATCTTGATGGCCTTAAATCCTTTTTCTAAATACCTTTTGGCCTCCTCCTCAAAATCTTTAGCTGGATTGTCTTTTTCTGTAAAATACATTCCAGTGGCATAAGGAACAACATAATTTCTGTGTACGCCTCCAAGCAATGCGCCCACAGGTTGATTTAATAATTTCCCTTTAATATCCCAAATAGCAATATCAATAGCGCTCATGGATGCGACCAAAACACCTCGGCGAGCAAAATCGAGTGTTTTGCGGTACATCTTGTTCCAAATCACCTCATTGTGTAAGGGATTTTCTTCTATCACCTGAGATTTTAAAAACTCAATACCAGACTCCAAAATGAGAGCAGGACCATAGCCTTCTCCCCAACCGTAAGTCCCGTCAGAGCAGGTAATTTTAACAATGCATATACAGCGCTCTGAATATTCCCATTGAGAAAAGAAGAAGCTTTTTTCTAACGTGTCTTTTAGAACAAATGTTTCTATATTGGAAATTGTAGTCATTTAGTTAAATTATTTTTTGATGCGGTAAACTATAAATAGTTACAGGCAAAACTTGACTCTTGTTTAACACATTTAAGTCATTAATTATCTTTTTTAATTTAAATAATCAACGATCTCCTCAGCTTCTTGTATGGATTGAATAAAAGCGACTACTTCGTCGTGTAATGGATATTTGGTGTAGGCCCAAAAGGTGTCTTTGTTTTCAAAAGTAGAAACCAAACTGACATCAAAAAAAGAAGCACCATAATCTCCTACGTTAATTCCTGTTTCGTATGAAACAATTTCCGGAATATGTGCAGGTAGTTCGTCTAGTTTACGTTTAACTTCTTGTGTTAATTCTGCACGAGTCATTCCATTTGCATTTTCTTTGAGTTTCCAAAGCACTATGTGTGTATACATTCCTCTCTTTTTATTTAAAAACTTCCTCAAGTGATTACTCAAGGAAGTTTCGAATTAAATCGAAATCAAACACTTATTGTTTGATTAGTTTTTGTGTAGCAACCCTGCCGTCATTAGATGTAGCTTGAAGCATATAAACACCTTTTGAAAGCATGCCTATTTCTATTTCTTCTGTGTATGATTGCGATAGTACTTTAGAGCCTGTTAAAGAAAAAACATCCACGTGCTCCAATGGCAAATCTGTTTGTAATCTTAAACGCTCTTTTGCAGGGTTCGGGTAAATATTGAATTGGAAATCCTTAACATCAGAAACCGAGGCTGTTTGACAATCGGTACAAATAATCTCCACGTCATCAATTTGAAAAAAAGAAGTTCCAAATTTTTGTTGTATTCTAAAACCATAATTTACACTTTCATCAGCTGTAAAAGTTAATGATTTTTCGGTGTACCCGCTATTAACACCACCACTTGTCGATTGAAGAATTTCTACTGCAGGACCAGTACTCACTAATTTCATTACTCTGATAATCATTTGCCCACTATACCCATTTGTACGCTTGAAATATGCTTTGAATGTGTATGTGTTACCTGAAATTAATTCTTTGACCATTTGGATTTCTTGATAACCTCCAGTCCTAAATTCAACAAACCAATCCGAGTTATTATTCCCAGATCCTGTGCTTTGTTCAGTTTGTACTACGGGGTCTGTTTGAAAAACTTGCCAGCCATTTACCCCTTTCAGATCAGTCCCATCAGTATATCCTGTCTCGAAATCTTCGTCAAATAGCGTTAGCTGAGCGTTCACCTGGAAGCTTATTAAGATAAATAATAAAAAAGTAAATAAATGTTTCATAATGTTTGAATTTAAAGTTTAACGAGTTTATAATTGTCTACACTCACCGTTGCGCCCTCAGCAAAACGGAATAATTGTAGCGTGACTTCGGATTTATTTTGCGGTACAGTAAAATCCAAACTGCTAGAAGCCCATGTACCATTCTTGGGTTCTGCTATATTTTCCTTAGCTAGTTGTTGACTTTCGCCCCCTTTTCCACAAACTACACTAAGTACATGTGTGCGCTTCCATGCAGGACCATTATTAACGGCTTTCGT
>JAACDD010000154.1 GCA_009937085.1 Bacteroidota bacterium | reverse complement strand
GCCTATGCCAATGCAGATGAGTTCCCACAAGCAGCAGAAGTAGTAGATGCTTCGCGTGTCACCGTACAAGGAGATACCTTGGCAACCGCTATTACAAATACCATTTTTGCGAGTGGTAACGATGACTTACGTCCCGTGATGAGTGGTGTGTTTTTTCAACTTTCTTCTAGTGGATTGACCTTTGTCGCAACGGATGCGCATAAACTCGTTAAGTATGAACGAACAGATTTAGTTGCACCAGAAACAGCTGAATTTATTATGCCAAAAAAACCTTTAAACTTGCTTAAATCTGTACTATTAGGAAGTGAATCTGAGGTAAAGGTAGATTACAATTCTAGCAATGTGCAATTTTCATTTGAAGACACCGTTCTTATCTGTCGTTTAATTGATGGGAAATACCCAAATTATGAGGCGGTTATCCCAAAAGAGAATCCAAATGTGATGAGTATCAACAGAGTTCAATTTTTAAATACCGTTAAGCGTGTGAGTATTTTCTCAAACAAAACCACACACCAAATTCGCTTGCGTATTGCAGGTGCAGAGCTACATATTTCTGCTGAAGACATAGATTACAGCAATAAAGCGGAAGAACGATTAGCGTGTTCTTACCAAGGCGACGATATGCAAATCGGCTTTAACGCCAGGTTTCTAACAGAAATGCTAAGTAATTTAAGTTCGGACGAAATCCAACTAGAGCTATCCTTACCAAACAGAGCAGGTATTATCACACCAGTTGATGGTTCAGAAGAAGGTGAACAAGTTACAATGCTTGTGATGCCTGTGATGCTCAACAATTAAGTTAGAGCATGTAGTCTGTACTGATAAAGTTAGACTTGTGTGAGTCTAACAACTCACGTAAGATCTCTTTATTGTTGTCCGTGTCTTTTGTAGCTACAAATGTTCTAATGGAGAACGATCGTAGTGCATCTCGAACGCTAAGTGTGCTCACTGCTGAATCTTTTCTTCCTGTAAACGGATAAACATCCGGACCGCGTTGACATGAACTATTCAAGTTTACACGACAAACAAGGTTGGCAAGTGTATCAATCAGCGGACCTAGCTTTTCTATGTCTTTACCAAACAGACTCACTTGCTGGCCGTAAGAAGATGCAGCCATGTCGTCTAAAGGAGTGTCAATATCAGTAAAAGACATTACGGGAATGACTGGACCAAATTGTTCTTCTTGATATACGCGCATATCATGTGTAACAGGATACAGAACAGCAGGGAAAATATAATTTTCTGAACGCTCACCACCACGAGGGTTTAACACATTTGCTCCTTTAGCTTTAGCATCATCGATAAGCTCTTGAATATAGTCTGGTTTGTTGGGCTCTGGAAGTGGTGTTAACAATGTGTTATCCCACGGCATACCCAACTGAAGTGCATCAACAGCTTTGGTGAATTTGGATAAGAATTCTTCCCTAACCTCTTCGTGAACATATAAAATCTTTAATGCTGTACAGCGTTGCCCATTGAACGATAAGGTTCCTGCAACACATTCCTGAACGGTTTTGTCCATATCAGCATCAGGTAAAATAATGGCTGGATTTTTCGCTTCTAGTCCTAAAACTAAACGGAGTCTATTCTTTTTTGGATGTAAGTCTTGTAACGAAAGTGCTGACGTACTGTGTCCAATAAGCGCTAACACATCTATTTCACCAGTTTTCATGATAGGTGTAGCAATGGTACGCCCACGTCCAAAAACAATATTAACAACACCAGGAGGAAAACTTTCCTTAAATGCTTTAAGCAGTGGAGCAATAAGCAATACACCGTGTTTGGCAGGCTTAAAAACAGCTGTATTCCCCATGATAATGGCAGGAATTAGCAACGCAAATGTTTCATTTAGCGGATAATTGTAAGGCCCAAGACAAAGTACAACTCCAATAGGTCCACGGCGAATATGTGCAAACACCCCTCCGTGATTGTGAAATTTAGCACTGTCTCGGTCAATATCTTTATACTCGTTAATGGTATCTACAATGTAGTCTACCGTACGATCGAATTCTTTTTGAGAGTCCTTTAGGTTTTTGCCAATTTCCCACATCAAAAGTTTAACAATCGTATCGCGCTGTGTTTTCATAAGTGTAACAAAACGCTCCATACAAGCAATGCGATCTGCAACCTTCATGGTTGGCCACTCCCCTTTTCCTTTGTCAAATGCGTTTGATGCTGCATCTAATGCTTTTAAGGCATGTGCTTCATCCATATTTGGAACCGAACCCAAAAAAGTGGGCGCTAGTGTACCCTCAGCGTTTGGCGTATGGATAGTAGAATGAACGTCTGATGTTGGGCCGTCCCAAAGCGTAAGCTCACCATTAATTAAAAAACTGTTGTGGTGAAATGGGGTGTCAATTGAATACTCTGTTGGTATATTCATGTTTAAATTTTCATAGCGTTGCAAATCTAAATCAAAAATTGAAATAAATCCGGTTTATTATTTAGATAATCACCAAAAAACCCCTTTTCCTTCATACGATTTAACAATGGCTTAAAGTCGGAGGTGGATTTTAGTTGAATGCCAACAACTGCTGGTCCTTGTGCTCGCGCACTTTTTTTGGAATATTCAAAAAAGGTAATATCGTCCGTTGGTCCTAAAATATCTTGAACAAATTCTTTTAGCGCACCTGCACGCTGTGGGAAACGCACTATAAAGTAATGCTTTAAATCGCTAAACAATAGGGCGCGTTCTTTGATTTCTGCCATGCGGGTAATGTCATTATTTCCACCGCAAACAAGACAAACAACATTTTTGCCTTTTATTTCTTTCGTTAATTGTGGTAATGCGGAAACGGACATTGCGCCTGCTGGCTCTACAACTATTGCATCTTTAGTATACATTGTCAAGATACTTTGGCAAATTTCTCCTTCATCAACCAAAAGTATATCGTCCATATGGTCAGAACAATAATCAAACCCAATCTCGCCAATAGTTTTTACAGCTGCACCGTCAACAAAAACATCTATTTCGTCTAAGGTAATGCGCTTGCCTTGCTTCAAAGAAGTATGCATACTTGGTGCACCTTTTGGCTCCACACCAATAATTTTAGTGTGTGGTGATTTCTCCTTAAAGACACTAATTACACCAGAAATTAAACCGCCTCCACCAATAGGAACAATAATGTAATCTATTGGAGAAGTCGCTTGTTCTAAAATTTCCAAAGCCATAGTTGCTTGTCCAGCAATAACGTCAGTGTCATCGAACGGATGAATAAACGTCTTTCCTGTTTCGGCAACAAAGGATTTTGCCGCTTCATAGCAATCGTCATACGTATCGCCCACCAGTTTAATGGTAATGTTTTCACCCCCAAACATGGCCACTTGCGATACTTTTTGTTGTGGTGTTGGGATAGGCATAAAAATAGTGCCGTGTATGTTGTGATGGCTGCACGCATATGCAACGCCTTGGGCATGATTTCCTGCACTAGAGCAAACTACACCGTTGGCCCGTTGTGCATCGTTAAGCAAGGAAATTTTATTAAACGCCCCTCGAATTTTAAATGATCGAACCGCTTGCAAATCCTCACGCTTCACAGAAATGGAGGCATTATACAGCTCGCTTAAACGCGCATGTTTTTCAAAAGGCGTCGGAACGGCAGCTTCACGAACGCGCTTAGCAGCAGCTTCAATTATTGATATGTCGAGTAATGGTCTCACTTACACGATTCGCTTCATGTCAGTCATAGATGCACGAAGTGTTTTACCAATATCCTCAATCGGATGATTGCGAATTTGGTCATTAACTGTAATAAGTTTTTGGTTGTCAACACCATTACTGTCTGTCCCAAACGCTGTTCCGATTACAGTTGTATCAACAGTTTTCATAAAAGAAGTAAGCAATGGCTTACAAGCGTGGTCAAACAAATAGCAGCCGTACTCAGCTGTATCAGAAATAACACGATTCATTTCAAATAATTTTTTACGCGCAATTGTATTGGCAATAAGTGGCGTTTCGTGTAACGACTCGTAATACGCTGATGCATCTTTGATACCGGAAGCAACCATGGTATCGTAAGCCAACTCAACGCCAGCACGAACAAAAGCTACCATAAGCACCCCTTTGTCAAAATAGGTTTGCTCATCAATGTCTTCGTTTGTTGGAGCTGTTTTTTCAAAAGCTGTTTCACCTGTTGCAGCACGCCAAGACAATAAGTTTTTGTCATCATTAGCCCAATCTTCCATCATGGTTTTAGAGAAATGTCCTGAAATAATATCGTCCATGTGCTTATCAAACAATGGCTGCATAATTTCTTTTAGTTCTTCAGACAATTCAAAAGCTTTGATTTTTGCCGGATTTGACAAACGATCCATCATGTTGGTGATACCTCCATACTTTAGGGCCTCAGTAATTGTTTCCCATCCGTATTGAATTAACTTTGAAGCATAAGAAGGTTCGATTCCTTCTGAAACCATTTTGTCAAAACATAAGATAGATCCCGTTTGTAGCACACCACATAAAATGGTTTGCTCTCCCATAAGATCAGATTTTACTTCTGCAATAAAAGACGATTGTAAAACACCAGCACGGTGCCCTCCAGTTCCTACACAGTATGCTTTTGCTTGTGCCCAACCTTTATTTTCAGGATCGTTAGCATCGTGAACTGCGATTAGCGTTGGCACACCAAATCCACGCAAATATTCTTCACGTACTTCAGAACCAGGACTTTTTGGTGCAACCATAATTACAGTCAAATCTTCTCTCACTTGTGTTCCTTCTTCAACAATATTAAAGCCATGAGAATAGGACAAGGTTGCTCCTTTTTTCATTAGGGGCATCACTGCATTTACTACCGAAGTGTGATTTTTATCTGGAGTAAGATTGATAACTAAATCAGCCGTAGGGATCATTTCTTCATACGTACCAACAGCGAAGTTGTTCGAAGAGGCATTTACAAATGAAGCGCGTTTTTGCTCAATAGCACCACTACGCAACGCATAGGAAATATCCAATCCTGAATCACGCATGTTTAATCCTTGATTTAGACCTTGTGCACCACAACCCACAATTACAATTTTCTTTCCTTCAAGTGCCGCAATACCATCTGAAAATTCAGAGGCATCCATAAAGCGACATTGCGCCATTTGGTGTAGTTGATCACGAAGGGATAGGGAATTAAAATAATTACTCATTTTTTTAAATTTAATCGTTTAATCTATTTAATAATGCTTTGATGTTCATCGGAGATTTAGTCACCGAAATACGACCGGAACGCACAAATTGCAGCAAACCGTAAGGTGCTAAATCATTGTACAATTGTTCTGTTTCGTGGCGGAAACCTGTTTTTTCGATAACAAAAAAATCGGTATTTACCGTCACAATATTCGCATGACTGTTCTTGATGATGTTTTGAATATGACGTTCTTCAAATAATGATTTTGAAGCCACTTTGTATAGGGCCGATTCTTGAAAAATCGTTTCTTCGTCCGTGTGATAAAATGCTTTGATAACCTCAATTTGCTTCTCAATTTGACCGACCACTTTTTTAACGGCCTCTTCAGATAAAGAGACTACAATTACAAAACGTGAGACCTTCTCTATTTCAGAAGCAGAAGACGTTATACTTTCTATATTGATATGTCTACGTTGGAAAATAGCCGAAACACGGTTTAGCAAGCCAACGCTGTTTTCAGTATAAATTGAAATGGTGTATTTTTTTTCCATAATTACGATAATCTTATTTCAGAAACCGACGCTCCAGACGGAATCATCGGAAATACATTGGCCTCTTTTTCTACGCAAACTTCAAGGAAATAAGGTTTATCAGAAGCAATCATTTCATCAATGGCACTGCCTAAATCGTCACGTGTAGTAACACGTTTGGCATCAAGAAAATAGCCCTCGGCAATTTTTACAAAATCTGGATTTACCATTTCGGTAGATGCATAGCGTTTGTCAAAAAACAATTGCTGCCATTGGCGCACCATTCCTAAAAAATCATTGTTTAACACGACTACCTTTACTGCAGCTTGTGTTTGGAAAATCGTACCCAATTCTTGTATGGTCATTTGAAAACCACCATCACCAATAATGGCAACTACTTCACGCTCTGGAGCACCCATTTTAGCACCCAAAGCTGCAGGAAGTGCAAAGCCCATGGTACCCAAGCCTCCAGATGTTACATTGCTTTTTGAATTTGAAAAACGCGCATAGCGACAAGCAATCATCTGGTGCTGTCCAACGTCAGAAACAATTACGGCATCATTGTTCGATGCACGGTTGATTTCTTTGAGTACCTCACCCATCGTAAGGCCCTCTTTTGTAGGGTGTAAATCGTTTTTAATGACTTTATCAAATTCGATTTCGTCGTGCTTCTTAAACGCTGCAAACCAATTGGTATAAGGTTTCGTTGTCACTTTTTCAGTAAGCAATGGAAGCGTTTGCTTCACGTCACCCAAAACAGCAACATCTGCATCAACATTTTTATTTATTTCCGCAGGATCAATTTCTAAATGAATGATTTTAGCTTGTTTGGCATAATTTTCTAAATTCCCAGTAACACGATCATCAAAACGCATGCCTATGGCAATAAGAACATCGCATTCGTTCGTTAGCATGTTTGGGCCATAATTTCCATGCATTCCTACCATTCCCACATTTAAAGGATGGTCTGTAGCAATTGCGGAAACTCCCAAAATTGTCCACGCTGCTGGAATATTTGATTGCTCTACAAATGCTTTAAATTCTGCTTCTGCTTTTCCTAATATTACCCCTTGTCCCCAAACAATAAGTGGTTTTTCTGCCTTTTCGATGATAGCAGCAGCAGCATCAATTGTAGTGGTATTAATTTCTGGAATCGGTTTATAACTCCGAACTCCTGTACATGGTGTATAGTCAAAGTCAAATGATGCAAATTGGGCATCTTTTGTAATATCAACTAGCACAGGACCAGGACGGCCAGAACGTGCAATGTAAAATGCTTTAGCCATTACTTCAGGAATTTCAGCAACATCTGTAATCTGATAGTTCCACTTTGTGACCGGCGTTGAAATACCAATAATATCGGTTTCTTGAAATGCATCTGAACCCAACAAATGAGAAGGCACTTGGCCTGTTAGACATACCATTGGTGTAGAGTCAATCATGGCGTCGGCAATTCCCGTAACCAAGTTTGTAGCACCTGGGCCAGATGTAGCAACACAAACGCCAACCTTTCCACTCACCCGAGCAAAACCTTGTGCGGCGTGAGTAGCTCCTTGTTCGTGACGTGTAAGTACGTGCTGAAGTTTGTCTTGAAACTTATAAAGTTCGTCGTAAAAGGGCATGATAGCACCACCCGGATACCCATAAATAAGGTCAACACCTTCTGCGAGTAAACAGTGGATTAATGCTTCAGAGCCTGTAATGTTTTTTTTCGATGTCATGCGTTATTCGTCTGTTACACAACCTTCAGAAGCCGTAGCTACAGACTGTGCGTATTTGTACAACACTCCTTTTGTTACTTTTAAATTTGGTGTTTCCCATGCCGCGCGTCGCGCTTCAAGTTCTGCATCCGTAATTTTAACCTGTAATTCGTTTGTTTCAGCGTCAATACGGATAATGTCTCCGTTATTCACAAGTCCAATAGCACCGCCGAGTTGCGCTTCAGGGGTTATATGTCCCACCACAAAACCATGTGTACCACCAGAAAAACGTCCGTCAGTGATAAGTGCTACTTCTTTACCCAAACCAGCACCCATAATAGCAGCTGTTGGTTTTAACATTTCGGGCATTCCGGGACCACCTTTTGGACCTTCATAGCGAATAACAACAACTTCGCCTTTTTGAACTTCGCCAGATTTGATTCCTGCATTCGCAGCAAATTCACCGTCGTAAACTCGAGCAGGACCTTCAAATGAAAGACCTTCTTTGCCTGTAATTTTTGCAACAGCACCATCAGCTGCGAGATTTCCAAAAAGAATTCGAATGTGACCTGTTTCCTTAATTGGATTGTCAAGCGTTCGAATTACTTTTTGACCATCCTTAAGCGACGGTACATCAGCCATATTCTCTGAAAGTGTTTTTCCAGTAACTGTGATGCAATCGCCGTGAAGCATATTGTTGTCAAGCATGAATTTAATCACAGCAGGAATACCACCTACACGGTGTACATCTTCCATTAAGAATTTACCACTCGGTTTTAAATCTGCTAAAAAGGGTGTAGTGTCACTAATACGTTGAAAGTCTGCTAACGTAAAATCTACTTCTGCAGCTCTTGCAATAGCCAAAAAGTGTAGCACTGCATTGGTAGACCCACCTAATACTGTTACCAACCGAATCGCATTTTCTAACGATTTTTTAGTAACAATATCTTTGGGTTTAATATCTTTTTCGAGAAGCAATTGCATCGCTTTTCCAGCAGCAACACACTCATCAATTTTTTCTGGACTCTCTGCAGGATTTGAGGAATTATAAGGAAGTGAAAGTCCAAGCACCTCAATGGCAGAAGCCATTGTATTTGCGGTGTACATTCCACCACAAGCTCCTGCGCCAGGGCACGCATTTTGAATCACCTCTTTATACTCGGCTTCATTAATAGTTCCAGCAACTTTTTCGCCCCATGCTTCAAAAGCAGAAACGATATCAAGTTTTTTACCTGCAACACAACCTGAAGCAATTGTACCACCATAAACCATTATACTAGGACGGTTAAGTCGAAGCATTGCCATTACAGATCCGGGCATATTTTTATCACAACCAACAACTGCAAGCATACCGTCATAAGACATTCCGCCCATAACCGTTTCCATAGAGTCTGCAATTATATCGCGGGATGGAAGAGAAAAACGCATGCCTGGAGTACCCATAGAAATACCATCGCTTACGCCAATCGTATTGAAAATCAACCCAATCAAGTCAGCTTCTTCTGTCCCTTTTTTGATCTCAACAGCCAAATCATTAAGGTGCATATTACATGGATTTCCTTCATATCCAGTACTTGCAATTCCTATTAAAGGCTTTTCGAAGTCATCATCAGTTAAACCAATTGCATGAAGCATGGCTTGCGCAGCAGGTTGGCTAGGATCTTGTGTAACAGTTTTTGAGTAGCGGTTATGCCCCATAATTAACTTTGAAATAAGAATGCGCTAAAATACAAAACGACAATCAATATGTAGGTAGTGTTTTGCTTGTGTTACAAAAAAATTGACCTTCAAAATAAATCTTCTCTATTACAGGCATAATTAATCTTAATTCAAAAGTAGAAAAAGAAGTGATTTTAATGTCTTAAAAGTATATTTTTACACTTTCTCTAAAAATTACGAAAAATATTGCGCATGATTGAAGAAAACACACTATTCCAACTAAAATCCAATCAAACTGCTTTTTTTGAAGCGGGAAGCACGCGTACTATTCAAAAACGTATCGAACGTTTGAAAGCCCTCAAACAAAATATTATATCTAGTGAAGCAGAAATCGTTGCTGCATTACAAAATGATTTGGCAAAACCCGAAACCGAAATTTGGTTAGCTGAAATCTATGTAACGCTAGTTGAACTTAGAAATGTTATTAAAAATCTTTCGCATTGGGCTAAGCCAAGACGCATAGCTGGAAAATGGCTAAATTACCCCAGTAAAGATTGGATAATCCCCGAACCCTACGGCTCGACGTTACATATAGCTCCCTGGAATTATCCATTTCAATTAGCGCTTAACCCACTAATTGGTGCTGTTGCAGCAGGAAATACAGTTGTTTTGAAGCCCTCTGAGCATGCGCCACAAACAGCAAAAATCTTACAAAAAATTATATCCGAGGTTTTTCCACCCGAATGGGTTTGTGTTGTTGAAGGCGGTCCAGAAGTAGCACATAATTTACTTAAGCAAAGATGGGATTATATCTTTTTTACAGGCGGTATTAATATTGCTAAAATTGTAGCCAAAGCAGCAGCCGAACATTTGACGCCAACAACCTTGGAGCTCGGCGGGAAGAATCCGTGCATTGTAGATTATTCGGCAAATATAGCTGTGACTGCAAGACGTATTGTTTGGGGAAAATTCATGAACTGTGGGCAGTTGTGTATGTCACCAGATTACCTATTGGTTCATCAGGACATTTATAACGATTTGGTAAGGGCATTAAAGGCTGAGATCGTTCGCATGTATGGAGAAAACCAACAAAATTCTCCTGATTATGCACGCCTAGTACATCAAGGTCATGTTGCAAAAATGAAGGAATTACTCAAAGGTCAAGATATCATATTTGGTGGTGTTGTCGATGAAAAAGACCGTTACGTTAGCCCAACACTTATTGCATTAGAACATTTGGATAACAGCTTAATGGAAGATGAAATTTTTGGACCACTACTACCCATCATCACGTATAAAGACGAAGCTGATATTCATAAGACCGTTAAACGTTTTGAAAAACCACTTTCCTTTTATGTGTTCTCTCAACGCAAGAAATGGGCGCAGAAACTGATGAAAACATACAGCTATGGCGGTGGCATGATAAACGATGTTATTGTATATTTTACTAATGATAATCTTCCCTTTGGTGGCGTTGGACATAGCGGCACAGGCAGTTATCACGGTAAGCATTCTTTTGATACGTTTTCGCATAACAAACCTTATGTAGAACGACCCACATGGTTTGACCCAAAGCAACGTTATGCGCCTTATGGAAAGTCATTTCCATTGCTTAAAAAGATTTTGCGTTTGATAAGTTAACCCGCCTTTTGCAGTGACATCAAACACCTATGAAAAAAAATGCGCATAAGTATTGCCTACTTATGCGCATTTTTTTTAAGATGCTGTATTTAAAGCAACATCGATTATTTTAGTTTAAAAACTTTGGCTTTAGAACTAACATTAACCAAGCCCAATTTTGGGTGTCTTTTACGTTAGCTAAATCAGCTACAGCACTTGGCTCAATGAAATGTGAATATCCTCCTACAAGAACAAATTCTTTAAATTTCTTTGCTAAGATTAAGTCAATTTCTGTTCCAAGATCATCACCACCTTGTGATTGCTCAGTAAAGGAATGTGCTGCAACAGTTAAAGCAACTCCAGAAATTTTAGTTTTGTACGTAAGTTTTAAGTCTTTTAATCCTCCTGCATTTGCGTGATTTCCAACATAAAATCTATCCATTAAACCATTAAATGCGT
>JAACDD010000023.1 GCA_009937085.1 Bacteroidota bacterium | reverse complement strand
CTTAATCCAAATTTTGACAAAATTTGGAAAATTAAAATGCTTATTGTAAAAATAATATAGTGCTTCACTAAAGCGAACCTGGTAAGCAAAATCTTTCGGAGTACTTTCTCCTTTAAAGTGTACAATCCTTATATCGGGGTTATAAAAATTTGGCTTTCCAAGTTGCAAGGAGCGATAGCACAAATCATCATCTTCACAATACATAAAACAATCTTCATCAAAGCCATTTAGTGCGCGGTAGTGCGCTGTTTTCATAAACATATAAGCCCCAACTAAAACATCGGTCTTACCGGCTTGATTCGTAGGCAGTTTCATATTGTAGTATTCGCCAAAAAGTTTAGGGAATACTTTATACAATCCCATAACTTTGGTAAATGCCACCCAAGGAGTTGGGACACCCCGTTTGGATTCTTTTAAAAAACGACCAGATCCATCAATGAGCTTTGGTCCCATGATAGCGAATTGCTGGTCTCGTTCCATGAACTCCAATGCTTTTGTAAACGTATCCTCCGCTACAACCGTATCCGGATTTAATATACACAGATACTCTCCTTTTGCCTGTTGCACACCAATATTGTTCCCTTTTGGAAACCCTAAGTTTTCGCTGTTTTGAATACGTTTTACTTGAGGAAACTGGGATGCAATCCAAGACATGCTACCATCAACAGACGCGTTATCAACAACGATAATTTCAGCATCGATGTTTTTGGTCGCCGCCAAAACACTTTGCAAACACAAATCAATAAAGTACTTTACGTTATAGTTTAGAATAACTACGGATAACTTCATGCTTAATTTTTCATAGATACTTCAAAAGGTATACGCTGGCTGATACTGCGTCCTAGTGTAAGTTCATCGGCGTATTCCAATTCATCTCCCACACCAATACCGCGAGAAATAGCGGAGAAAACCAATGGGTATTTGCTCAATTTTTTAAAGATATAGTTGTTTGTTGTGTCGCCTTCCATGGTACTTCCAAGTGCAAAAATTATCTCTTTAATCTTTTCATTTTCAACTCGTTCTATTAACGCATCAATCGTAAGTTGCTGCGGACCAATTCCTTCCATGGGGGCAATTTTTCCCCCCAGTACATGGTATCTACCCTTAAATTGTCCTGTTGCTTCTATTGCCATAACATCACGTACATCTTCTACCACACACAACACTTCATGGTTGCGAAGCGGATTTGCACAAATACTGCACTCTTCCGCATCTGAAATATTGTGACAAGTAATACAATAACGTATTTGTTGGCGCAATGTTGCAATAGCACCTGATAGTCGTTCGCTAAAATCTTTGGGCTGACGCAACAAATGCAATACCAATCGAAGTGCAGAACGCCGACCTATTCCTGGAAGCTGTGCAATTTCATCAACTGCTTTCTGCACTAAAGACGAAGGAAAATCCATGCCCAAAAATACACTATTTCCCTAAAAGCTACACCAACACTATATTTACAAAAAAAATACATGTCCGCTCAATCGTTAGGGCTTTGTTTATTGGCTTATTTTGGCGTGCTGTATGGTATTTCAAGATGGGTAGGAACTGGCAATAGTAACGCAACTTTTTTCTCAGCCAATAAAAAAGCGCCGTGGTACTTAGTCGCTTTTGGCATGATTGGCGCATCCCTTTCTGGACTAACATTTGTTTCAGTTCCAGGTTGGGTAGCCAGTACGCAGCTTGGATATGTACAAATGGTGTTGGGTTACGCACTTGGATATTTATTTATTGGAACAATTTTATTGCCGCTCTATTACAAATGGAACGTGGTCAGTATTTATAGTTATCTACGCCATCGATTTGGTAAAAGCACCTATAAAACAGGCGCCTCTTTTTTTATATTATCGCGGCTAACAGGAACTAGTTTCCGGATGTTCCTGGTACTAAAAGTATTGCATTGGATCGCTTTAGACGCACTTAATGTTCCTTTTTGGGCAAGTGCAGCTATCACTATTATTGGTATTTGGCTCTACACACAAAAAACAGGAATTAAAACCATTGTTTACACCGATACAATACAAACCATTTGTATGCTAATTGCGCTGTTTGTAGGAATTTTTATACTGGTTGAAGCCTTGCAGTTAGACGCGGCATCGTGGGGGGCTTGGTGGCAGGCGCAACCTACCACACAAATATTTTTTTGGGAGGATTGGAACAGCGGTCAACATTTTGTAAAGCAATTTTTTGCAGGTGCGCTCATTTCATTTGCCATGACAGGACTTGATCAGGAAATGATGCAAAAAAACTTGAGTTGTCATTCATTGCGCGATGCACAAAAAAATATGTTTTGGTTTACTATTGCCCTTGTTGTAGTAACGCTTTTATTTTTGGTTTTGGGCGTACTGCTCAACGCTTACGCTCAAGTAAATGGAATCACAGCATCTGGAGACAACTTGTTTCCCATGATTGCAACGCAGTCGGGTTTGGGGAAATTATTCGCATACACTTTTGTGTTTGGACTAATTGCAGCGGCATTTAGCAGCGCTGACAGTTCTATGACATCGCTAGCCACAAGTGCCAGTATAGATTTATGGGAAATACAAGAAGGTGAAAATGGCGTGCTACAACGTAAAATCATGCACCGTATAATGGCGGTTGCACTATGGTGCTGTATGGTGGTTTTCTATTACGTCATTAAAAATGAAAGTGTTATCGCACAATTGCTATTGTTTGCAGGTTATACCTACGGTCCGCTACTCGGATTATTCCTGTTGGGTATTTTTTCGAAACGTTCACTGCGTGATACCTATGCTCCGATTATTTGTATTGCTACCCCCATACTCACCTATGTCATAGCAACACTAAGCAAAACACATTTTGGATTTGATTTTGGCTTTTTTGTATTGGCCCTCAATGGTGCACTTTCGGCCCTGTTTCTTTGGTTTTCAGGGATTGGATTACCAATGCATCAAGGCACTTCCCCAGGTGAATCCACTACCAAAAGCAGCTAATAAGACGGTATCGCCTTGTTTGATTTTACCTTCTCCCCAAGCCTCAGAAAGTGCAATGGGAATAGATGCGGCTGTAGTATTTCCATAGCGCATAATGTTGTTGTAGACCTGATCGTCCCGAAGGCTAAATCTCTTCTGTACAAATTGCGCAATGCGTAAATTGGCTTGATGTGGTATAAACAAATCTATATCATTGGTGTTTTTGCCATTTTTCTGTAACGCCTCTTGAATCACTTCACTAAAGCGAACAACTGCGTTTTTAAATACGAGCTGTCCATTCATGTACGGATGATAACGCATATCATCTTCGTCGTAATCGGAAACAATTTCTGGAATCCAGCGCTTGGTACTTGGTCCAATAATAGCCAATTCCTCTGCGTATTTACCTTCAGAATATAAGTGCGTAGACTGAATCCCTTTTGAAGTATCCTCTTCACGAGTAAGTACAGCCGCACCAGCACCATCACCAAAAATAACCGAAACAGTACGTCCGCGTGTGGTAAAGTCCATACCGCCAGAATGGTACTCAGAACCAACTAATAATACGTTTTTGT
>JAACDD010000153.1 GCA_009937085.1 Bacteroidota bacterium | reverse complement strand
TCCTCTCGTCAAGACACATTTTGACGACTCCACTTCCGGACGAAAAGATTAATGTCCGAAACGGGACATATCCCGATTAGAGGATATTAAAAAAATGCTATCTCGTCAAGATATATCGAAAGGGAAAGGCATGACTAGTGCTAAAACCCGAACTATCCCGAAGTCGTCAGCTCCTCCTCCTCCTCCTTCTTCTTTAACTATGTGTTCGATATTGATGTCATGTATGTTGTTATCTTGTTCTCTAACAACAATCATATTTGCTGCTTTATTTGGCTGGTCGTTTCATAATTGGAGAACAACAGTAAATATAGAAGATTGTCATTTGGGAAAATTTCATCCAATTGCGATTAGTCTGACAAATTTTTCAAGTAAAAATCTCGCTTTTGTGCACATTAATGGACAGTTATATTCTACTGGAAATCATAAGACTGTTTGTGAAAAAGAGCATGCAAAATATATCCCCATATTAGATACTGATCATGGTTTTAGAAGAAGATTGGTTTGGTGCTCTTATCAAGCACAGATTATTTGGTTTGATAATCCGGATGCCTATTCTTGTCATGGAATTGGATACATCGTCAGAGACGATCCATATTTACCACCTAACCCACCACAACCATCACCCCCTCCACCCCTCCACCAACCTCCACCAACATCACCTAGCCCACCACCTGCGCCACCCTCAGCGCCTGCTAATGATCAGATGATGTTTGATTATATACGAGACGCTAATGATATTGATCCCGATACAGGTGAAGAAAGACCTATGTCGCTAAACAATTTAACAGAATGCAGATCTAAAGCACAGAGTTCTAATCTGTATTGCAAATGTAAATTTAGATGCGTCGAATATTCCGATGTTCAAGTGCCTTTTGGACCTAAACGCTGTAACAGAATAACATATCTTAATGAATGTGTATATCCCTGGCCAGGTACAGACTCTGTAAGTACTGTACCACAGACATGCGAAGTCGGCGAAAATCCCATTTCCCCGTCATACTTTTCTTACAATTCTATGGGCGGCGGCGGTTATAATTGTTTAATCTCAACCAAACCAATTTCATGGGGCACACATTGGACGACATATGATATATAAACCCCATGTTGGCCTTTTCCAAGCAGGAATTTGACATCCATCAACCATTTACCATCATCGAATTGCACAAGCAAACTCGACAAACATTTAACACATTTGATGTGCAACAAGCTCATCAGATATACAAAAACATCGAAGAATGCGACATAGCAGAAAGTCCTTATTGGGATAATGCTAAACATCAATTTGGTTATAGAGATGAAAGCTTCATAGTTGTTCAATGCGATCACTGTCAAAAATGGAGGAAATGTGACAGAGCTAAAATCCAGAAGTATATGACAAAGACATGGTACTGCTGGTACACTCCGGACATAAGAGGATATCAAAATTGTGATGTTGATGAACAAGAGTTTGACGAAAAACTATGGCGCACATGGATTCAGCCAAAAGGTAAATGGATATTTGTATTCAACGGTAAATTGGTAGGCGATGACAATTACAAATATATGATTAAGCAAAGAAATCGTAATGTGGGCACATCGACTCATTGCTTGATCAGTGTAGTAGCCCGGTTGGTTGTGAAAAGTCCGTAAGTCGTATCATTATAGTATGGATACGATAACTAAGAGGCTTTTAATTAGTAACTTGATTCTTCTTCAAAATCGTTGATTTGTTTTTGTTGCCGGTGCTTAAGCTGTAAGTAAGTTTTACCCGGATGATTAGCATAAGGTGCTTTACCTCGTTGAACAGTCAACCCAAAATCGATGAAAACCAATCTGGATCTGTTAGTGTCTGTACACATTACATTTCCTGGATGTAAATCGCAGTGTAGCCATCCTAACTCTTCTAACTTTTTCGCAAGAGCTTTTACTTTTCTAATCGGGACAAAACTTTCACCTGATCCTAAAGTAAAGTTACATTCTTTTAATTTCTCTAAAACAATGTACATTTTGTTCTTACAAATCCAGGCAGCATGGAGTTTTGGTGTTATTCCTTTTTTGCTTAATGCCAGGTAAGCCTTGAGTTCAGCTTGGGCAAATTTATCATTGGGTTGTACCTTGACAACGTATTTAGTGTTGCCAGAACGGCATACTTTGTACACTTTACCAAATGCACCACTTCCAATTTTTGATTTTTGCAACCATACTTTGTTGCATGCACATTCATTTGCTAAATGTTCAAACTTCTTTGGTAAGCATATTGATATCAAAGCATTTTTCTTTCTACTAATCGAAAGTTTACTCTTCTTATTTTTCTTAGATCTATTCTTATTTTTCTTAGTACTCTTATTTTTCTTAGATTTAGTATTCTTATTGCTATTCCTCTTTTTAGTAGTTCTACGTAACACGCAACGACTTGTAACCGGATTTACAATGGTGTCACATCGCTTTGGTCGACCTAATATATGTCTGCCTATGTTTCCTTTCATCAAAACACAACGCTTCGAGTCGGGGTTGCGTCGTGATGCACAACGCATTTTCTCTAAAATTTCTTTTTTCTTCAAGTATGTTTTCTTGTTCTAGTCTGTGATGTAATCACTGTAATCACTGTAAGTGCATACAAGTGAAAAGCAGCTACCGATACATGTAATACATGTAATAATACTTGTAATAGAAACAGAAATGATTTGTATGAGCCACTATGTATGTAATACATGTAACAAATAGAATTACTGAAAACACACTCAAAGAAATTACTGTAATAACATTTTAACTAAATTGCTTTTGAATTCACAAAATTTATGCTTAATTTTATTCGAAACTTCTAATTAAAGATGCTTACGCTCTTTACCACAAAATTTATCCTCGCCTTGTACGGTGACTCACATTTTAAGTTATACACTGAAAATGGAAGGCAAAACGGAAGACAGCTCCAAGACACTGGTCTCAACAATATGACCCAGTCGCTGTCAGATGTTCAACAATTGATCCTGAAAATGGAGGGCGGCGACTATCCTATCACATATGCTGCTTACAACTACGAAAACAATAAAGAATTCTTTCCTCGTTATAAAGTCGGAGCGTTAGAATGGGAGTTGAGAAAGGAATGGCGTCATAACGATCAG
>JAACDD010000152.1 GCA_009937085.1 Bacteroidota bacterium | reverse complement strand
ATTTCACGTCAAACTATACACTTGAGGACCTATCCTATGTCAAAAGACCTTATCAATGGTACAGCACCAAACTTTATGAAAATTATAAAAAGTTAGAGCAAAAGGATTATGAGTTTGAATACTTAACAGATCAATTGAGTGCTGTTGCTGTTGATTTTATTGAAAAGCAGTCCAGGGAAAATCAAAATTTTATGTTGTATGTAGCATACAATGCTCCGCATACTCCTTTGCAAGCAACCGAAAAATATCTATCGCGTTTTCCACACATAAAAGATAAAAAAAGAAAGACCTATGCAGCTATGGTAAGTGCTGTTGATGATGGGGTCGGATTAGTACTAGACGCATTGAAAGAAAATGATCAAATAGAAAATACCATTATTGTGTTTTTGTCTGATAACGGAGGTGCACACAACAATGCTTCTCAAAACACACCTCTTAGAGGAACTAAAGGAAGTGTTTACGAAGGCGGATTTAGAGTGCCATTTGCCATGCAATGGAAAGGTGTAATTCCTTCAAATACTAGGTATGAAGAGTCCGTTTCGTCACTAGACATTATGGCCTCAATGGTTGATGTTTTGAATCTTAAAACAAATCCAAAAAAACCACTAGACGGTGTTAATATAATTCCATATTTGACAGGTAAAAAGAAAGGAACGCCACATGAATATTTATTTTGGCGCAAGTGGGAGCAAAATGCAATGGCTGCCATTAATGGCGATTATAAGTTACTTAAAGCAAAGAAAAAAGCAGAGACAGAATTTTACAACTTAAGGAACGACGTTTCAGAAAAAGAAAACATCAAGGGTTCTAATTCCAAAAAGGCACAAGAAATTCAAAAAGAATGGAACAAGTGGAATGCACAACTTAAAGACAGAGTGTTTCCAACTCTTGGAAATGATAAATGGTGGTTACGAATCCAAAATAAATCTCATGATTAGATACACATTACTTTTTCTATTTAGTTTTACTATATCAAACTTAACTGGGCAAGAAAAACCCAACGTGTTAATGATTGTTTTGGATGATCTTAACGATTTCGTTGGTGTTCTTGGTGGTCACCCTCAGGCAAAAACCCCTAACATTGATAGGCTTGCTAAAGAAGGGGTTTTGTTTACAAACGCACATGCAAGTGTTCCGGTATGCAGTCCTTCCAGAGCGAGTTTTATGACAGGAATCTCCCCATTACGGTCAAGATATTGGGGGTTTGATAACTGGCTTAAAAACAAGATGTTAGCTGAGTCTACCTCGCTACCTGAGTATTTTAACGCAAACGGATATACCACATTTCAATCGGGAAAGGTTTTTCACAGCACTAAGAAGAATGCTTGGAGCATTATGGGTATTAAAAAAGATTATGGCCCCATAGCATTTAATGGTAAAAAATCAGTTCCGCATCCATTATCTCCAGAGGGTATGCGTGAATTAGGTTCACTTGATGCAACATTCTTTTCGTTGGCAGATGTTCCCGAAGTTCCACCTACATCCGATGCACCAGGTGCAAAAGGATGGTATAATGGCAGTTGGGGAGGTAAACCATTTCGCTACATAAATGATACCGATAGAGATTTAATGACTGATGAGAAAAGTACTATTTGGGCAAAAAAACAATTGGAAAAACTAAGCAAATCAGATAAAGTGAACCCATTTTTTATGGCTATTGGTTTGCATAGACCCCACACACCGCTAGTAGTTCCGCAAAAATATTTTGATATGTTTCCACTAAAAAACATTCAAACGTCACATATAGAAGAGGAAGATTCTGCGGATACGTATTTAGAAAACAACAACCTCAAGAAAGGCGGAATGTCAAGAGGAAGAAAGGCATATGTAGGTTTAGTTGAAGGATATGAATCAAAGGAGCTTGCACTTAAAAAATACACCCAGGCCTATTTGGCAAGCGTTGCTTTTGCTGATGATCGTGTTGGAGAACTGCTTGAAGCATTAGAAAATTCGAAGTTTGCCAACAATACCGTTGTTATTCTCTTTAGTGATCACGGATATAATTTAGGAGAAAAAAAATATTTGTGGAAGTACAATCTGTGGGAAGAAACGACACGTGTTCCACTTATCGTCAAAGCACCAAAATACCACGCTAACGCAGGTGAAAAAGTAAATCATCCTGTTTCACTGCTTGACATTTATCCTACAGTACTATCTCTTACAGGAAACAATTTTTCAAGCCTTGTGCTAAACGGAAAACCCCAGTTAGATGGGTTCAGTTTAGAACCCTTTTTGGAAAATCCTAAAACCAAATCATGGGATGGTCCCGATGCAGCGCTAACTGTAATTGCAAGTTGGAGGTCTCAAATTCCTGAGCGACAACACCTATCTGTAAGAGGAAAAAGATATAGATATATTAAATATGCAAATGGAAAGGAAGAACTCTATGACCATAAAAAAGATCCGAATGAATGGCATAACTTAATAAATAAGCCTCAGGAGAAAGCAAATAAAACAAGGATGTCAACTATCTTAGAACAACAACTTGAAAGCTTTTAATTATTGTCCTCGTAAATTTTTATATAATCCAACACAAATGCATTGGGAAAGGCGGTATTCTCATCGCTTACTACTCGCGTTAAGCCGTTATTTATCACAAGACACATGGTTTTATCTGGCCAATCGGACGCTGGAACATCAACCCCATTTGTTTTTGTGTGCACAAGTTGATCGTCTATATACCAACGCATACTTTCCTGTGTCCACAAAAAGCCGTAAACATAAAACTCATCAGAAGCATTATAGGTTTCTAAAAATTTTTCAATTGGTACGCTATGGTCTTTTTTATCGTTCCACAAACCATATATGTAACGCATATACATTAAATCTTTTCTGTTGGTATTGAAAAATCTTCCAAAATATTCCCACATATCAATCTCGGGCGGCCAACCTCTATTTAGCGAATCATCAATGAGCCAAATGGCAGGCCAAACTTTATCGCCTTTTGGAAATTTTGCTCTTATTTCTATATAAACTCCATCATTTGTTCCGTTGTAATTTATTTTCTGCAATGAATTTATCCAACCTGTAGTATAATCAAACTCACCAACAGGATCTGTTCCTTGTATTGTTTCCTTTCTGTTTTCTAAAAAAAGTAGTCCATCACTAACATAGACATTATCGTCTACAAGGTACCCATCATAATTGTCATTCAACAGATGCTGTCCGCCCGTGTTTCTGTTCCAAATCATCCGAATAGAAGCATCCGTTTCATGAGTGAGCCCTTTAGACCAATTGTCTGAATTAAAAAAATTAAAATCGTCTTGGGCAACAAGGCTGTAGTTTTCTGGAATTGAACTGTTGTGGATTGAAGTTTCATCTTCACTATTGATGTCATTTATGGAGTTTTTTTCAGCGCTACAGGAAATCACAAAGAAAAAGGATAAAAGCAACGCTTTATTCACTTTGTCAATCCAGTAATCTTCACATAAAAACATAGTATTAATGTTCAAAATATAAAATTTGATTCTCCATTTTGCTGCTACAGTACTAGGAGCTTTCCTGAAAAAGTGCTTTGTTTGTTTTCAATTTTAAGTATATAAACCCCAGTGCTTATTGACTGTTTGAGTAAAATTTCAGATTGATTTTCTTTTAAGTACCCTTCTTGCTGTGTACGTCCAACCAAATCTATGAGATAGTATTTAAAAGATTCATCTACTCCGTAAAGAGCTACTTTATCAGAAACTATCGGGTTTTGAAGCTGTATCTCCTTGGCTGATATTTTACTAAGGTTCGATAGGACAACTTCTCCATTTTTCGCATTACTAGCACCTATATTGGGTGTAGCATCTCCTGATAGTGAATTGCCAAAGAAATCCACTGTTGGGTATTCATCCAAGTTGGCAAAAATGGTCGATGCACCCACTGGAATAGCTGGATGTGCATAATCACCAGCGTAGGCTGCACCTGCATCTATTGCTTGGCTAGAAGCATTAATTTGAAATCCATATTGGTCACCGCTTTGTTCATTGTAAAAATCAGGATTAACCTCCACCCTATTAGCGTCGATGGTTTTGAAATTGTTCCTAATATTTCCAAAAAACAGGTTGTTGTTCATCATTAAGTTAGGGTCATTATAATTACCTTGTTGATTTCCGATTCCAGAGCCATTAACAGCATAAAAAATATTATTAAAAATTCGGGTGTTTTGCCCATTGATATCAATTGCCGTGTCGAATGCATCATTTCCGCTTTTATTTATGATAACAGTGTTGTTGTATATATAACTGTCATAAGAGGGGTGTCCGCTTTCACCTCCAATTTTATCATTCAACCATATTGTATGATCGCTGTTTGCCCAATTGGGGTTTACACGCCAACCATCATTGACACTAATGTTATAACGATAAACAGCACGTTGGTTTCCACCAAGAATTTCAACAAATCCACCCTCACAATCTTGCATATAATTGTATTGTATAAAGGTATCCACATTCGAATGGTCAACATGAATTCCGTGAGAATCCAAAATTCCTTTCGCATTAATGGCTTGGTTGTACTGAACAATTGTGTTGATACTATACCAATTCCATACAGCACTACCACGACCAATCATTTTATCATTGGTTTTGGCACCCGGTTGGTTAAAAATGTTATTTTCAATCAAACAGTTTTCAGTCCTAATAGGTAGTACACAAGTGCCCCCTATTTGATAAAACTCATTGTGGCGTACCACAATATTGGTGTTCCGTTTGTCAGAAGTTTTACCGGACGTATTTTTAATATGAACCCCTATTCGCTGCAAGTCTGTAAAATAGGAGTCTTCAATAAGTATATTATTAATGACACCTCCCCATGAAGACTTAAAAGTTAAACCTGACACTTCAAATTCATTAAAAGCATTTTGATCTGCAGGGTCCACAAATAAAAGTCCATATACATTTTTAAAGGCCATGTCTCTAAAAGTAAAGTTATTTTTTGTTCCAACTGAGCTACTTATGACTTGAATTCCAAAACTGACCAAATCGCCAACATCAGAGCGCGAAGTTGTTCTATGATTTTGAATCTCTAAATCCTCAAAAACCATATTGTCTTCATTCTCAACGAGAATGGCCTCTCGATAATCTCCGCCCCCATCATCATGATCCGAACCGCTTATGACAGGCTGATTTCCAGATCCATAAGATGTAAAAGTGATTGGGTTTTCTTCTGTTCCTGACCCATCAACCACAAAATGACCACGAAACGTATCTCCCTTTTTGAAATAGACTGTATCGCCAGGACCAAGCGTGGTGTTGCTAATTTTTTCTAAAGTTTTCCAAGGTTGCGCTTGCGAGCCATTGCTGCTGTCGTTGCCTGTTGAGCTACTTAAGTAGTATTGTCTTTGTGCAAAGCCAGTTGTGATTGATAAGAAAAGAAAGCACAAAAGAATTATGTTTTTCATGTTTACGGTTTTAGTCTTGTTGTATAAATTTTTGTTGAAGTTGACTTAATGGCATCAACCAGTATAGGGTAGGGCCTGTCAGTTACGTTAACAATGCCAATTCTAAAGTTTTCGCCATCTCCTCCGCGCCCTGTTGTGGGTTGGTCGCTCCATTGAAACCAGTGTGTTCCCACAAAGTTGGGATGATGGGCTGCTCCTAAAACATAGTGTTGTAATAAATCAGCTTGATTTTTAAGGGAATAGGCAGATCGCAATCCTGTGCCCCAAACGCCGTCTGAGGCAGTGCCAAAATGAAACTCACCAATAATGGCGGGCTTATCAATATCTGCCAATATCTTAAAGTCTTTGATTGAATACTCGTAGACATTAAAGCTTATCACATCGCAATATTTAGCAGCAATTTGGTGTAGGGGTCCGTTCGTTTTTGCCTTACCATGAATCCGACTTCCTAAATACAAATGATTTGGAAATACTTGCTTGAATTTTTCACTAACGGTCTTGTAATACGTCTCAACATAAAAATTAAAAAAGGCTAGCATATCTTCTTTAAAGAATGCAGAAAAGTCTTTTGAACTGTTGTTAATTGACCTAAAAGTTTTGAAGTTTGATTTCCATACAGTATTTAGCTGCGCAATGCTACCATACTTGCGTTTTAGGAAATTTTCAAAAACTTTTCGTGCTTGCACATCGCTGTTTT
>JAACDD010000151.1 GCA_009937085.1 Bacteroidota bacterium | reverse complement strand
ATTCAGCCTTTGGCTGACCAAAGCAAAACCTATAAATAAAACTACACCTTTTTTTGTCAATCTGAATTTATTTCAGATTCTAAAAAAGTATGAAAATCATTAATAGAGATTCTGAAACAAATTCAGAATGACAGCTTTTCTACTTTTCTTGTTATATTTGTGTGAAACAGACCCAAATCTGTTCTTCTTGTGATACCTACACCCTCGCTTTTGGAGTTTTTATTGGGAATGTTTAAAGTTACCAGGAACTAGGTCAGGTTCTTGTGGTCTTTTGAATAATCGAGTAAACTCGATATTCAAAATACCGAACCTAACGCCGTTTAGAGCGGTGGTCATAATTGACGATTTGCAGAGAACATAAACGATATGTTTAAACCTTAATTTAATGAAAAAAATAGCACTTAATCTCCCCCTGTTTTGGGCTGTAATTATTTTTATATTATTTATCAATCCACAAATTATATTTGCCCAACGCTATTATGATATAGGCAGGCCCATGGTTGCATTTTATCCAGATAGTATATCGACGCGAAATATGCATCCAAATCTGTCAAACCCTTTTACCTCATCAGATTCTATTTTAAAATTTGATCCAGTCACCTATACAGGGAAACTGCATAAGGAGACATATGGCTTTTTTAGAGGAAACCTATTCTTTGATGACCATACAGGGACTCACATAGATGCACCAAATCATTATGTTTACAAAGATGGTGACCGAAAGAAATTGCTTTCTGTCGGAGAACTCACTGTAGACCAATTGACGGGTCCTTTGGTGTTTTTGGATATGTCTTCTCGTAATGACCGAAATGTTTATCCAGAAGACATAAAAGCAATTATTGACCAACTACAAAATGGCGCTTGGCTTGTAGTGAATTTTGATTTAGCAAAACATTACGGAACAGAATCTTACTCTACTAAAAATACTCCAGGATTCCCAGAAGAAACCTGTCAATATCTTGCCGACCTTATTGATAATAAAATTATAAACATTGCAGGTATTGGATCGGATAATGGTTCGACAGATATAGTCCCAAATTTCAAAAACCCCGAAACTTCATGTCATGGTCTTCTGCTATCCAAAAGGAACATTCTTCTAATCGAAGGAATGGGTAGTTTATTGGAATTGACAAAAGAGAAAGGAAATTGCGAACTAATTGTAGCTCCTTTAAAAATAATTGGGGGATCCGGTTCACCTGCCCGAGTATTCGTGAGGTGCGAATAGCGAATTCATATTCTTAATACCCAATACAAATTTGTTAATTGAAAAACCATGGCCAACAAAAAATAAACGTCATTAAAGCGGCACTTATTCAAACCTTCGCTTTTTTCAACCCAAAAAGGATACTAAATGAAAACTGACTATATTTGTATACAATGACAAAAAGTCTTTCACATAGAATTTCTGCCATTTCAATGGCTTTGTTGATGCTGCTATCATCAACAGGATACGCTATGGATATTCACTATTGTCAAGATCAGTTAAAGGATATCAGTCTGTTTGGAAAGTCGAAATCCTGCCACGAAAAACAAAAAACGCCAACGTGCCACCAGACAAAAACCTCTCTTATAGACGGGCAGAAGTCTTGCCACAATACGAAAGATGGCGTAAGTAAGACAGCTGAAGATAACTGTTGTCATAACGAATCGGTTGTCATTGAGAAACCAGATTTGGATGCCACTACTACGCAATCAACCACTGTCCAAAATATTCAGTTAGAATTTGTAGCTGCTTTTATAGCGGTATATGTATTTAACTATGCGGTGCAGGCTGAACAGCAGCCTTTCGCACAGTACAAACCGCCCCTACCCGATAGAGACGTTCAGGTACTCTATCAAACCTTCCTTATTTGATTCATTCATTTTCAATGATGCTCCATACCGCTAAACAGCAGTATGGGCCTATTCCCCTTTGTATAATTCTAAGAATGAAAATGAATAATGTTAAATCAAATAATCAAATTTTTTATAGACAATAAGCTTGTCGCTTGGTTGCTACTGCTACTATTTATTGGATGGGGCGTTGTTACCGCACCCTTTGACCTTGGTGTTAATAGCTTGCCGCGAGACCCTGTGGCAGTCGACGCCATCCCTGATATTGGCGAGAACCAACAGATTGTTTTCACCAAATGGATGGGTAGGTCGCCACAAGATGTAGAAGACCAGATTACCTATCCGCTAACCACTTCTTTATTGGGTATCCCTGGAGTAAAGAGCAT
This sequence comes from Bacteroidota bacterium, assembly GCA_009937085.1. Classification (GTDB taxonomy): domain Bacteria; phylum Bacteroidota; class Bacteroidia; order Flavobacteriales; family Flavobacteriaceae; genus UBA7446. The sequence continues at coordinate 17,565 of JAACDD010000151.1, read as the reverse complement.
ACGGAGTAATTCCATGTTTGGCTTTTCGAGCATCTATATCATTTTTGATGAAGGTGTAGAATTTTATTGGAGTAGAAGTAGAATACTTGAAAAACTTAACTCGCTACCAGCCAATCTCCTGCCCAACGATGTACAACCCACCTTGGGTCCAGATGCAACCGCTTTAGGGCAAATCTACTGGTACACTTTAGAAGGCAGAGACGAACAAGGCAATCCTACTGGTGGTTGGGATTTACACGAATTGCGTTCTATTCAGGACTTCTATGTACGGTTTGGCTTGTCCGCTGCTTCAGGTGTTTCAGAAGTAGCTTCCATAGGGGGCTTTGTTCAGGAATATCAGGTGGATGTTATACCGGACAAAATGAGAGTATATGGCATTACCCTGAATCAGGTAATGAAAGCCATAAAAGAAAGCAACTTAGATATTGGTGCTCAAACACTGGAAATCAATCTTGCCGAATATTTTGTCAGAGGCTTAGGGTATGTAAAATCCATAGAAGATATTGAAAATGCTGTTGTCGCATCCAACGATAACGTGCCCATTCGCATTAAGGACATTGCCGTAGTACATATTGGTCCAGCCACTCGCAGGGGAGTTTTAGACAAATCAGGTGCTGAAGCCGTTGGTGGTGTGGTAGTAGCACGATATGGTGCAAATCCATTAGAAGTAATTAACAATGTAAAAGCGAAAATTGATGAAATAGCTCCCGGATTACCTAGTAAGACATTAGCCGATGGAACCGTTTCACAGGTAACGGTTGTCCCCTTCTATGATAGAACAGATTTAATCAATGAGACCTTAGGCACTTTAGAAGAAGCATTGGGTTTAGAAATCCTTATTACAATTATAGTGGTGATTCTAATGTTGCTCAATTTAAGGTCGTCATTATTGGTGGCAGGGTCGCTTCCAGTAGCTGTTTTAATGTGCTTTATCGCAATGCGATACTTTGATGTTGATGCTAATATAGTAGCGCTATCTGGTATTGCCATTGCCGTTGGAACGATGGTCGATATGGGAATTGTTTTGACCGAAAGTATGGTCACACATATCAAAAAAGCTCCACCGAACCAATCCATTTCAATTACGATTTATAATGCCACCACAGAAGTAGCCGCTGCAGTCATAACTGCTGTAGCCACCACAGTTGTAAGTTTTTTACCTGTGTTTACTATGGTAGCTGCCGAAGGTAAGTTGTTCAGACCATTGGCATTTACTAAAACCTTTGCCCTTATAGCTTCGATAGTTGTAGCCATTAGTATTGTTCCGCCACTGGCAACACAATTGTTTGGAATTAAAACAAGATCAAAGTGGATGTCTACTGGCTATACTATTGCATTGATAACATTAAGCATTTTTCTATTATTTGGTAAGTTCTATTATTTAGGTATCATTGGCCTTGTTGTTGGTATAACTGGATTAATCAGTTACTCCCTAAAGTCATTTCAAAATGGAAAATTCCATTCCTATTTTGAGATCGCAAGAAATATTATCTATGCCCTGCTAGTTGCTTGGCTACTCGCCAAAATATGGATGCCATTGGGTGTTACCAAAACCGTGCTCACCAACTTTCTATTTGTTTCATTTATTTCAGGAACATTAATCGGAAGCTTTTATGCCGTTATTCATTTCTACGAAACAATCTTACGTTTTTTACTAAGAGTGAAATTGTTATTCCTGTTACTCGTTGGTAGCCTCATATTCTTTGGTGTTCAAATCGCAAAAAACACAGGTCAGGAATTTATGCCTGCCTTAGATGAAGGCTCATTTTTACTAATGCCTACTTCAATGCCCCATTCGGGAATGCAAATGAATGTAGCCAACTTACGGGCATTAGACATGGCTGTTACGGCCATACCCGAAGTGGAAACAGTAGTTGGCAAAGCAGGACGGGTAGAAAGTGCTTTAGATCCTGCACCCATGTCGATGTATGAAAATGTAATACGCTATAAGTCGGAATATATGACCGATGCGGATGGTCACCGTTTGCGATTTAAACAAGACAATAACGGAAAATTTGTACTGGCAAAAGGAGGAGCAATAGCATACAAAAAAGCATTATCGGGTGGTATTCAAATCAGCGATTTAGTACCAGATGATAAAGGTTCGTATTTCCGTCAGTGGAGAGAACACATCCATTCTCCAGATGATATTTGGAACGAAATTGTAAAAGCCACTAATCTTCCGGGGGTTACCTCAGCACCCAAATTACAACCCATAGAAACACGATTGGTAATGCTACAAACGGGTATGCGAGCACCAATGGGCATAAAAGTAAAAGGCGCAGACTTAGAAACCATAGAAGCTTTCGGCTTGGAATTGGAAAAGCATTTAAAGAAAGTAGATGGCGTAAAAGCAGCTGCAGTATTTGCAGAACGAATAGTAGGCAAACCTTATATGCTGTTCGATATTGACCGTGAAAAAATAAGTAGATATGGATTATCAATACTGGATGTTCAAAAACAATTACAAGCTGCCGTTGGTGGTATGGTAATGACTACTACTGTTGAAGGAAGAGAGCGATATAGCATTCGTTTACGCTATCCAAGAGAGTTACGAGATAGCCCGAATAGTTTGAATACTATTTTAGTGGCTTCACCAAACGGACTACAAATTCCACTTGGCGATTTGGTAGAAATAAAATATGAGCAAGGACCTCAAGCCATAAAAAGTGAAGATGGTTTTTTAGTTGGGTATGTGTTGTTTGATAAAGAAGTAGGCTATGCAGAAGTGGAAGTAGTCAACAATGCACAGAACTATTTACAGGACAAAATAGAAAATGGCGAATTGGCATTACCGGCAGGAATCAATTACAAATTCGCTGGAAATTATGAACAGCAAGTCAGAGCTAACAAACGACTATCCATTGTAATACCCATTGCACTGGCTTTAATTTTTCTAATTCTTTATTTCCAATTCAGTTCCGTTACTACTTCCCTGATGGTATTCTCTGGTGTGTTTGTAGCGTTCTCAGGGGGCTTAATCATGATATGGTTATATGGTCAGCCATGGTTTATGGATTTTAATGTTTTAGGCACCAATATGCGCGACCTGTTTCAAATGAAATCCATTAATCTCAGTGTGGCTGTATGGGTTGGTTTTTTAGCCTTGTTTGGTATTGCCACAGATGATGGGGTTTTAGTCGCCACATTCCTAAAAGATAGTTTCAAACGAAATACACCAGCTACCATTTCACATATAAGGGATGCTGTAGTAGAAGGTGGTTTACGCAGAGTAAAACCAGCAATGATGACCACGGCAACCACCATTTTAGCGCTATTACCTGTACTTACCTCAACAGGTCGTGGGGCAGATATTATGTTGCCAATGGCCATTCCTTCATTTGGCGGAATGACTTTACAAGTGATAACAATGTTCACTGTTCCCGTATTGTACGCTTTATGGAAAGAAGCACAATTAAAATTTTCTAAGAATACTCAAAAGATAAAAGATGAAAACTAAATATATAGTAGTACTACTTGCTATGATGGCTTCGAACTTTGCAGTGAGGGCACAGCCTTTGGATAGTCTGCTAAAAAAGGCGTATGCTAATAACCCTGAATTGAAGGCATTACAATTAGAATACGAAGCGGCGCTACGGCAAGGGCCACAAGTAAGCCAATTACCTGACCCAACTGTAGGAGTTGGCATTCCTATTCTTCCTATAGAAACCAGATTGGGTTCTCAAAATTTGCTTATTTCAGCCAGCCAGATGTTCCCTTGGTTTGGCACACTAAAGGCCAAAGAAGATGTAGTGCTCACAATGGCAAAATCAAAATACGAACGCGTAGCAGTAGAAAGGTTGAACATAGATTATCAAATCAAAACGGCCTATTATAATCTGTATCTACTGCAGGCAAAGCAATATATTTTTCGTAAAAACATACGCATTTTCGAAACCCTTGAAAAAGTGGCATTGGCAAAAGTAGAAAGCGGGAAATCCCTTGCCGCTGACGTTCTCACGGTTCGGATTAAAATAGAAGAACTTAACCAACAAATCCAAACACTCGAAGAACAGAAACTGACGTATACAGCAATTATAAATGAAGCAGTGAATGACCCCCTCAACTCGGTTATCCAAATTGATACAACGCAAATAACACGAGCAGAGATAGAATATAACATAGAACAATTCAGGGAAAATATTCAAGCCAATCACCCATTGATCAAACAACTCGATTGGAATATAGAAACGTCCAGCAAGGCACTTGCATTGAATGCTTTGGACGGCAAGCCTTCATTTGGTGTAGGCTTAGATTATAGTTTGGTCAATAGCAGAACAGACGCATTTCCAGTTAACAATGGCCGAGATATTCTTATACCAAAAGTAATGGTATCCATTCCAATATATCGTAAAAAATACGCAGCTAAGAAAGAAGAAGAAAGCCTAAAACAGCAGTCATTCAAGCTTCAAAAGGAAAGTTTGACCAATAGAATGATTAGCAGTATTCAGGGGTATAAATCTGAATATGAAAGTGCCAAATTGATGCTTGAGTTGGCGCATAAACAAATTGAAATCTCAAATGGTGCTTACGACATATTGTTAGCCGAATACAGTAGTAAAGGAAGGCGTTTTGACGAACTGATGAAGCTACAAAGCGACATCAATAAATACGAAATAGAAATTATTAAATCAATCGTTCAATCGCATTTAGCCAAGTTTAAAATGGATCGTTTAACAAACTTTTAAAATAGAATAGAAATGAAAAAATACAAAATATATATCGTTGCCACGCTAGCATTAGTCATTGGTTTATTAACTGGAAGGCTATTATTGAACAATGGCACTCCCCCTGTCCAAGAACACAGCGAACATAGTTCAAGTCAAACAGCGTCCGAAATATGGACTTGTTCTATGCACCCACAAATTCGTCAAAATGAACCTGGTGATTGCCCTATTTGTGGAATGGACTTAATACCAGCACGTAAGGCAAGTAGTGATACTGATATCGGTTTTCAAATGACTGCCGATGCAATTAAGTTGGCGAATATTCAAACGACGGTTATTGGGAATTCTGATGCAAATGAAGAATCTACTTTAAGACTCAATGGTAAAATTCAAGCCGATGAGACAAAATCTGCAAGTCTGGTAACACATATTCCGGGAAGAATAGAAAAGCTGTATGTTAGCTATACAGGTGAGCAAGTCAATAAAGGACAAAAGATTGCGACTATCTATTCACCAGAATTAATTACCGCTCAAAAGGAACTATTAGAAGCGCAAAAAATACAGGATATAAGCCCTGGTCTTTTAACAGCAGCCAAGAACAAATTGAAGTATTGGAAAATTGAAAACGAAGTAATACAAGACATTTTGACTTCAGGTACTGTACGGGAGAATTTTACTATTTATGCAGATCATTCAGGTGTAGTAGATCAAAAAAGAGTTTCTGTGGGAGATTATCTAACCACTGGTGAAGTCCTTTTTGATGTTCAAAATTTATATCGGCTTTGGGCTATATTTGATGTGTATGAAAATGACCTATCACAAGCTAAGACGGGGCATACCATATTTTTTACCACTCCGTCTGCCCCAAACAAAAGATTTAATGCAAAGATTACTTTCGTAAATCCGGTCATTGACCCAAATACCCGAGCAGCAACCGTTAGAGCTGAAGTAAGCAATACCACAGGAAAATTAAAACCTGAAATGTTTATTACTGGCGAGCTTCAAACGTCTAAAAAAGTAGACACTATTACTGTTCCTAAATCGGCAGTATTATGGACGGGACAACGGTCTGTTGTATATGTAAAAATTCCTGATACAGACATTCCTTCTTTCGAGTATAGAGAAATTGAAATTGCGAGTGCTACGCCATCTGGATATGCAATTGTAAGTGGCTTAGCCTATGGCGAAGAAGTGGTGACCAATGGAGCATTTGTAATTGATGCTTCCGCACAATTAAACAATCAAGTGAGTATGATGAATAAAAATGTGATGGCAAAAAATGCGATACATTCTAACCATTTACCAGACTACACAAGCACAACGCCACAAAAATTTAAGGAGCAACTAACAGCAATAGCGCGTACTTATCTTTTAGTAAAAGATGCACTTGTTGCAAGCGATCAACAAAAAGCGGCAGCAAATGTAAACGCTATGCTTGGCAAAGCTGAAAAAGTGGATATGTCTTTGGTAAAAAACAAGGCACATGTTTATTGGATGGAGCAATTAAACGCAATACAAGCGCACGGTAAAAAAATCAGTGCATCAGCGGATATAGAACAGCAGCGTAAACAATTCGATTTTCTATCACAAACACTCATTAAGTCTTTAAAAGCTTTCGGTGTAGAAAGTGACACTTTTTACGTACAGCACTGCCCAATGGCAAATGCCAATAACGGTGCTGCCTGGTTAAGTAAACACGAAAAAATTCTCAATCCATATTTCGGTGAGAAAATGCTCAGTTGTGGAATGGTACAAGACACCATAGATATAAACTTCAAAAATCCGCCTATGCAAGAGCAATCCAATGTTCATATCAATTTACATAATCACTAACGATTATTTGTTCTCCAAGCGGTGCTGCCCGAAGCACAGGCGGACCTGCTTGGGTGCATATCATTCGCTTTAGGTAAAGTGATATTCGATATAAATAAACTACACCACCCTACCCAGCGCATCTTTTTTAGAAGGCGTAATGCGAACGGGCTTAATATAGGTAGGCGCAAAAGCGGCGCTATCTGTAAACTCTTTTTTCTCAAACGCTGCTGTTGCCAAGTGCGGCATTGCGGTGGCAATTGGGTGAGTGGACAAAAACTGCCAGTTGGCATTTTCGGGCAATATATTTTGTGCTTTTTCGGCTCCTGTCCCTACAAAATAAACAGGTTCATGGGCAAGGTCTGCAAAAGAAGTTTCCGTTAAAATATGTGCTTGCATTTGAGAAAGTTCCTTACCCCCAACGTCAAAGGTTGCGGTATATACCTCATCGCGGCGTGCATCCAATAGCGCTACCACTTTACTGTTTTGCAGCTGTGGCGCAGCCAAAAGCTGCAAGGTAGGTAAGGCAATCAGCGGGATGTCTAAGGCAAAGCACAGGCCTTTGGCGGCAACGCTTCCAATCCGCAGTCCCGTAAACGAGCCCGGTCCTGCACTCACAGCAACAGCATCTAATTCCGAAGGTGAGATATTAGCTTCTTGCAAGATTTCGTCAATAAAAATATGCAGCTTAGCTGCGTGTTTGAATCCACCTTCTAAAATAGCTTTATGCGCCAATAGTGTTGCGTTGTCGCTTAGGGCAACGGAACATTGCTCGGTGGCAGTCTCGATATGCAAAAGTATTGCCATGCGGCAAAAATACTACTTTACAGCGTTAGCGGAATACCAAAATAGAACTCTAAAATTTTAATGCGGAAAATAGCATCAAATTTAGCGCGAAGTTCTGCTGAAACCGCTGCGTCGTAGCGCTGCTTGGCTTGTGAAAATTGCAAGGAAGTAGCTGCACCAGCATTAAAGCGATCTAAAGCATATTGATACGCTTCTTTTCGTGCTTGTGTGGTTTTTTGTGCCGCAGCATAGGCTTTAAGTCCTCCTTTGGCATCAGCGTACGATTGGTAAATGGTACGCTCTAAATCTTGTTTCTGTTGGTTTAAAACTGTAGAAGAACGGGCTACATTTACCTTGTTACGGCGGACATTATTTTTTACCGAAAAACCATTCAATATTGGAACACGCAAACTCACGCCAAAGTTATGCCCGTCATTTTGCTTTAGCTGTTCACCAATGGATAAATGAGAAGCAATTCCCGTCTCTGCTTGTGGCACCACAACCGCTTGCCCTGTCTCGGCAACCGTACCAATTGGTACTTGATTGACAACTCCTGTAGGCACCAATATATCAGCATACGAAATACGCGAACTGTAACTGTAATAGCCCGACAAACTGGGTTGATACGCTGCCTTGGCAATTTGCAAGTTTACTTCTGCAATTTCAACATTGGTTTGGGCAAACCTAATGTCGTTTCTAGAAGTAACCGCTTTGTCAAATAATTCTTGAGGTGTCTTGTCCAATATCATGGTGGCTACCATATCGTAGTCTGAATCGGCAATGGAAAAGTTTTCAAAATCGTCTAAAAGTAAAAGCTGTGCCAATGAAATTCGAGCGATTTCATAATCGTTTTCTGCTGTAACCACTTGCTGCTCTTGTGTGGCTAATGTGGCTTGCAGTTCGTACAACTCACCTTGTGGCAACGCGCCAGCATCTACCAATCCCTGGGTTTGCTCCAACTCTGATTTGGCAACCAACAACTGATTGTTTTGCACCGCTAAATTTTCTTTGCTGAACAAGACTTGTAAATAGCCGTTTACCACCAAAAGCATTACGTCTTCTTTCATGTCTTCGAGCTGATATTGACGTGCCAATACACCTAAATTGGCACTTAGCAATTGATAAATATTTCGCTTACCGTTATAAATATTAACACCCATATCTACCGAACCGCTTGAGAATTGGTTGGTCATGTCTTCAAAGACGTTAGTCGTTAAGTTCCTGTTTAGCCCCACATTCCAGGAATGTCCTGCCGATAGGCTTAGCGAGGGTAAGAAGTTTCCAATCGCTTCGCTTTTATAGGTTTCGGCATCCATAACATCCAAATAAGCTTGTCTGATTTGCAAGTTGTTTTTTACCGCATGCTCCACAGCAGCTTCCAACGTCCACGGTGCAGCTTGTTCAGGTTGTTGGCTGTAGCCAAACAATCCATATAGTATGACAAAAAATAATAAAACCTTACGCATCGTCTTCTTCTTTTTCGTTGTCTTCTTCGCGTTCTTCGGTGCGGTTCCACACTTTTACTTCGTCTTCCTCAACAACACCTTCAAGAATTTCTACATTAATCCCATCTGAAATGCCAAGTTTTACGTCGCGGCGTTCAAATTCCTGATCACCCGTCATGACCTCCACAAAGGGGTCTTGTGTTTTTCTGTCAAATTGAATAAGCGCCTCACGCAATGCCAAAACACCTTCTTTTCTATCTAGCACAATAGAGGCATTTGCGCTATAGCCCGCGCGTACAAAAATGCTGTCATTCAGCACCAAATCAGCTTCGATTTTAAATTGTACTGCACCTTGTTCCTCAGTTCCTTTTGGTGCGATAAATTTTAACGAAGCGTCTAATTCTTGGTCTTCAATGGCACCCAAACTAACTTTTAGTGGCGTGCCCACATCCAACGATGCCACCTCTGCTTCGTCTACTTTTCCTTCAAAAATCATCTTGCTTAAATCGGCAATAGCCGCAATGGTTGTTCCAGCATTAAAGCTATTGGACTCAATAACTTGACTGCCTTCCTTAATAGGGATTTCCAAAACAGTTCCAGAGACTCTAGCTCGGATATCTGTGTTGGCAGCACTCGACCCACCAATAGAACCTTCTCTAATAATTTGAAGATCGCTTTCTGCATTTAACACATCTTGTTTTGCCTGATTGAATAAAAGCTCATTAGCGATAAAATCGGCATTTGAAATAATACCTTTTTCGTAAAGTATTTTATTGCGATTAAAATCTTTCATGCGTGTAGCAAGCACAATCTGTACGTTTTTGACACGCCCTTTAGCTGCGTTTAGGTTTTGCTCGTTAGGCACTACTTTGATACGCGCGATAAGGTCGCCCGTGCTTACTTGATCGCCTTCTTCCACAAAAATACGGTCAATAATTCCGCCAATTTGCGGTTTTACTTCCACTTCATCTTCAGGGACTATCTTTCCTGTTACTACCGTTTCCTTTTCAATAGTGGTCGTAAACAGTTTTTCGGTTTTATACGTAATTGCCGACTTACTATTTGTTTTAACAAAGTACGCCGCCGAAAACAGCACACCAAGAACAAGGAGTGCGATAAGAATATATTTGGTGACTTTTTTCATTTGTATGGGTTTTCGTTATTATTCTTCTCTTAATGCGTCTATAGGTTTAATACTCACTGCGCGCTGTGCAGGAATAAGTCCGATTAGTGTGCCTAATCCAACCATAATTCCTAATGCGCCTAAAATAAATTTGATGGGAACTGTTGGGTTGGTGTACGGAAAACTGGCATTTTCAACGGTTAATACATTAATGATTGCCAATACAAAAGCGCCTAAAATAATCCCCAAAATTCCTGCAACAAGGGTTAAAAACACAGATTCAATAATGATTTGCATACGTACTTCGCTGGGCGTAGCACCCAACGCGCGGCGAATACCCAACTCTTTGGTGCGTTCCCGCACCGAAATCAATAGAATATTTCCAATACCAATAACGCCTGCCAAAATCGTAGCAATTCCCACAACAAGCGACAAGATATTCATCCCACTAGAAAATCCTTTTACCCTGTTAAAAACCTCTCCCAGATTGAAGCTTCCAAACGCACGTTCGTCATCGGGATGTACACGGTGTTTTACTTTAAGTGCGGCTTTGATATCCTTTTCAACAGCAACCACATCGGCACTGTCATAGGCTGCCATGGCAAACCAATCTACATTATCGCCCGTATTGTACAATTTTTTAAATGTACTGAAGGGGATGTAAATATCGCTGTCGTTTTCAAATCCACCACCCCCAGAAAATTTATGCACACCTATCACTTGAAAATACATTCCATCAATTTGGATGTAGCCCCCAATGGGATCTTCATCCTTTTCAAAGAGTTCGGTTTGGGTGCGCTCGCCAATCACACATACTTTACGTTGGTTGTCAATATCCGCTTGATTAATAAATCGTCCACCATCAAAAATATCTTTTGAGGCAATTTTTACCAAAATGGGGAAATCGCCATACACCGCATAAGCACCACTTTTACCAGCTCGCTTTACAGAAGATCCATTGCCCCCAAAAACACCTCGCGCAATTCGAGGCGCCACGTATTGAAGCTGGGGCACGCGCTGCATTAAATAACTTTGATCGTCTAATTTAAGTTGCATGTTTCGTCCCGTTCGAAATCCATCATATGGAATACTGGTGCGTTGTGCCCACACAAAAAGGGAGTTAATGGCAACTTCTTCAAATTGGCGCTCAAATCCGTTGTCTAAGCCTTTTGAGGCGCCCGAAAGTGTGATATAAATAAAAATTCCCCACAATACGCCAATCACGGTTATCAGCGTGCGTAGTTTGTTTTTTTGGATAGATCCAAAAATTTCTTGCCAAGTATCTCTATCGAAAAGCGTTCTAAACATTATTCGTCTCTTAAGGCAACTATGGGTTTAATTTTGGCAGCACGTCTTGCGGGAATATAGCCTGCTATCGCGCCAAAAAGAATTAATGTAATTGTTGCAGCAACAGCAGTACCTGTGCTGATATACGGGTTAATGATAAAAAATTCTTCGAGAGAATCACCAATTAGCGCTAAGGTTCCCACACCTGCCAACAAGCCTGCGTAGCCCGCAATCGTCGTAATAAAAACCGATTCGTGTAAAATCATGCCCACCACCGACTTAGGCGTTGCGCCTATTGCCTTGCGAATGCCCAACTCTTTGGTGCGTTCTTTTACCACAAACACCATGATATTTGAAATACCAATAATGCCTGCTAATAAAGTTCCTAGCCCTACAAACGTTACAATAAGTTGCAGCACTCCCGCAAATTGTTGGGTTTCCTTTAAATCGGCTGCTACATTGCGCACATAAATACCGCTGCGATCGTTAGGCGCAATGTTATGCTTTTTACGCATAAAAGTATTTAGTTTCTTTTCCAATGCCAACGCACCTGCATGCCCCAATTCTGGGCGAAATGCCACAATAATCCGATCCACACGGTCGTTGCTTTTTTCGAGACGTTGCTGTGTTGTATATGGAATATAAATATGGCGCTCTTCGTTGTCACCACCCTCATCTTTAAATACACCCACCACTTTAAAGGACACACCGCCTACATCAATCTGATGTCCCAAAGAAGACTTGTTTGAAAACAAGTCTTTTTCCACCAATCTGCCAATGGTCGCAAATTTGGTTTTGTTTTTTACATCTGCTTCGTTGATATAACGTCCGTTAGTAATGATTGTTTTTTCGGCATATTGATGCCCAGGAGCAACTCCTCTAACCGTATAGTTATTGCTTTCCTTGCCTCTTTTTACAAGGTCACTCCTGCTAATACGCGGTGTGATGTATTGAATAAAAAAGGGGAAGTTTTGCTGAATATCGGTCAGGTCATCATTTTTAAAAATGATACGGCGTTTTGCTTTAAATCCGCGATAGGGTTTCTCCGTTTGACCTGGCCTTAACCAAATGGTATTGGTAGAATCGTCTAAGAAAAATTCTTCAAATGAGTTTTTGAGTCCATTACCAAAACCAAAAAGCAATACAAAAATGAAAATACCCATAGCCACCGTAAAACCCGAAAGCGTTGTACGCAACTTGTTCTTGCGTAGGGTATAAAACATTTCTTGCCAACGGTCTCTATTCCACATACGAACTAGCTCTAACTTGCTTGACTTTTTTATCTTCAACAATTACACCATCACGTAAGTGCACAATACGTTTGCACATATTGGCAATGTCTTCTTCGTGTGTTACAATGAGTAATGTAATGCCTTTATCATTTATGTTTTGTAAAACATCCATAAGCTCATACGACGTTTTAGAGTCTAAGGCTCCTGTTGGCTCATCTGCAAGAAGTACTTTTGGTTCTGACACCAATGCACGAGCTATGGCAACGCGTTGCTTTTGTCCACCTGAAAGTTCGTTAGGATGGTGCGCTGCCCAAGGGCCTAATCCAACCTGTTCTAAAAACTTTTGTGCACGTTCTTGACGTTCTTTACGTGCTACTTTTTGATAATATAGTGGCAGCATTACATTCTCTAATGCTGTTTTATAAGAAATGAGATTAAAGGACTGAAATACAAATCCCAAAAACTTATTGCGATAAATGGCGGCTTTGGTTTCGTCAAGATTTTTAATGGGGTTCTTATCTAATATATAGCTCCCTGAATCGGCCACGTCCAACATGCCCAAAATATTGAGTAAGGTGGATTTTCCAGAACCCGACGAGCCCATAATGGCAACCATCTCACCTTCTGCAACATCAAAATTTATACCCTTCAAAACGTGAAGCGTGTTTTGTCCCATAGCATAGGACTTATGCAATTTCTTAATTTCTATCATAAGGGCAACTATTAAGTTGTTACAATGGGTATACTTGCATAATGAGCAAGTAAAGAATACGTTACAAAAGTATTATTTATTGTAGAACTGTCGATAAACAGCATAGCCAACAACGCCAACAAGAATATAAGGCACGACCATCAAATACACAATGCCATCGTTTAAGCTTTTGGCGGTTTCAGCATCAGCGCCCGTTTCTAAAACGGCACGGCACATGGCGCATTGCAATCCCAAAATTCCGGAAAAAAGAGATGTTAACACAGCTAGCATTTATCCGTAATAAGGTGCAATCATAAAATAAACAACAACACCCGTAACAGCTACGTAGAGCCAAATGGGGAAGGTTACTTTTGATAGGCGTTTATGTGCTTTAAAATCACGAAGTGCAGCATGTTTGTAGGTGAATAACACCAACGGAATTAGGGCAACAGAGAGCACAATATGCGTTACTAAAATAAAGAAGTACACATATCTAATTAACCCTTCTCCACCGTAGGGGGTAGAGTCTGAGGTAACGTGATAGGCAATGTACATCACCAAAAATAGTAGCGATAAAAAGATGTTAATTTTCATCAATTTTTCATGATTTTTTCGATTACCACGCTTGATTTGCGCAACAGCAAGTACCAATAGTACAGCTGTAATACCATTTATGGTGGCATAAATGGGTGGAAGCATTTTTAGCGGAGCAACGTTTGGAATACGAACGGTAAATAATGCTGCGACCACAATAGGAATTACGATGGAAACCACAACAATAATAGCGTTGTAACGGCGTAAGGATTTATTATTCATTTTCTAGCAATTTTTGAACATCTTCGAGTAGCATATCCGTACCCTGAACGTCTAATTCAGACTCAGGAATACCCAAATAATAAACAATTGGATTACCAAATCGATCAGTTCTTGAACGAAGGTAGCCATTTTGATCCACTAAGGCAAAATACCCTTGATGCTCAAAACCGCCAGCAACTTTTGGATTAATGCCTGCAAAGATATTAAAGCCTGTATTTGCTAATGCATAGATCGTCGAAGCATCACCTGTAAGAAAATGCCAGTTTTGACTAAAAACACCTAAGTTTTCAGCATAACGTTTGAGTTGCTCAGGGGTGTCTTTTTTAGGGTCAATGGTAAAAGAAGCAATGCCAAAATCATCCCGATTTCCAAACGCTTCCTCTAAGCGTTTCATGTTATCATTCATAATAGGGCAAATGGTTGGACAGGTCGTAAAGAAAAACTCTATCACATACACTTTACCCAAGTAGTCCTCGTTAGAAATTAAACGTTCATCTTGATTCGTAAATACAAAATCGGGTACTCGCTTTTTTTCGTCATTGAGTTCTATAAACGAAAGTGGTAAAGGAGCACTCAAGCGCGTACTATCTACAAAGCTAGCTTGCTGAAAACGTTCAATTATACGTGGAATGAAAATGATACCAAATACCAAAACAATAAAGGCAACGGCAATGTAGGAATAACGTCGCATAGCTATGGTTTACGACCTTGATTATACTTTTTTAACGCCAAGCGATATTCGGCCAAAATCACCTTAACATCATCTACCATGTTGTTGTTAATGTCTGCAACAGAACGTGCGTCATAACCAAAGAAGTCGTCGTCATCTCTACCACGAAGATTCGCGTCTCGGTCGATGATAAACACAAATGGATTCGCCGAGTTATTGTCGAGAGCTAACGGTAAATTTAAACTTCTAAAAACACGCTCAAGATCGTCGGGAGCTAAGAACACAAAATTCCATCTTGACATATCGGTCCCCGTTGTGCCCTCAAGTTCTGCTCGAAGACTTTCTGCCTGTGCTTCTGCACCTTCGGGTAAAGCAATAACAAATTGAAAGTCTAAGAACTGATAAAAACGCTTGTAAATTTTTTGATTTAAGTTAAGTGCAAGTGCTTTTTTGTCTTGCAAAACACCGCCAAAAAATCCAAGAACTGTAATGCGATCTTTAAATTGAACATCACTGTAGGCTCCTATTTCCTCAACATTTTGAGTAAGCACAGGAAGTTTTGCAAATTGATTTACACCCGAGGCAAAAAACAAATACACCACTAGCGGGAAAATAAAAAGTATGGCTAGGACGATGTATTTTTTCATAATTGAGTTAGAAATTCCAGCTTACGAATCCATCAAACATTACATTGTAAATGTAATCGGCTTCAACAAGCAAAATAAAAACAAGGTATGGTATAAGAATCAAAAGCGGCAACACTATGGATGAAGTGAAGCTGCGCTTTTCGTCACGTAAGTGCATAAAGTCCCACGCAATATAATATGCCTTTACAATTGTAAGGATAATAAAAATCCAGTTTAGTCCTTTCATCCCAAGCACGGGAGTCATCAAAAATGCAGGCTTAATAATTCCAAATGCAACTTCAATTATGGTAACTATGGAAAGGAAAATAAGTACGCCCCAGATTTTTTGGATATTGGACTTAAATGTAAGAAGTCCTCGGAAAATAGAAAGTTTATGTGCCATGTTATACAAGATAAAAGAAGGTGAATACAAAAACCCAAACAAGGTCTACAAAGTGCCAATAGAGCCCTACTTTTTCAACCATTTCATAGTGCCCTCTACGTTCGTAGGTGCCCAACAATATGTTAAAAAAGATAATGCCGTTAAACACAACACCTGAAAATACGTGGAAGCCGTGAAAGCCTGTTATAAAGAAGAAGAAATCGGCAAATAAACGATTTCCATATTCGTTTCGAATGAGGTTTGCGCCTTCCACCACATATACGGCTTGGGCAATTTTCGATTCAGAAGCAGCGCGATCTAGCACAATTTTGTGTCCTGTTTCGGCATCAATCATTTCTGTTTTAACACGCAAATCTGGGTTTGCTAAAAAGCCTTCTTGCACCTCGGCTACCGTATATGTAGGAAGTGTGGCTTCGTCAACATACCAAATTCCGTTATCGCCAGCATGCTGTTCACGGTCGGAAGCTTGCGAACTAGCAAAAGAAGAAAGTGCAATACGATCTCCAGAATCGGCAGAAACAAACTGTAAAATTTGTCCACCACGGGTTTCCACTGCGCCATATTCGCCTTTGATAAAGTTTTTCCACTCCCAAGCTTGCGAGCCTACAAATACTGCTCCTCCAATAATGGTGAGTAACATGTATACTGCAACTTTATTTTTTTGCATTTTATGTCCTGCATCTACTGCCAGGACCATAGTCACCGACGAGAAAATAAGGATAAACGTCATCAATGCAACGTAATACATGGGTGCGTCAATGCCGTGCAAAAAAGGAAAGTGATAAAATACCTCATCTGCGATGGGCCAAGAATCAATGTTTTTAAAACGAGAAAAGCCGTAAGCGACTAGAAAGCCGGAAAAGGTTAGTGCATCTGATACAATGAAAAACCACATCATCATTTTACCGTAAGATGCATTAAGCGGTTTGTTGCCTCCGCCCCAAACGTTTTGGTTTTCAGTTAGGTTGGTTGTTGCTTCCATAAATGGATATTGGTTAAATCGAATACAAAATTACGTATTAAACTTTATCTTAAAAAGAATAAGAACACAAATAAATAGAGCCATAAAAAGCCCAGAAAATGCCAAAAGGTGTGTGCTAGCGCAAAACCTAAAGGTTTACGCTGATAAACGCCCTTTAAATGTTGTATGAGCA
Organism: Bacteroidota bacterium; assembly: GCA_009937085.1. GTDB lineage: Bacteria > Bacteroidota > Bacteroidia > Flavobacteriales > Flavobacteriaceae > UBA7446. The sequence continues at coordinate 853 of JAACDD010000151.1, read as the reverse complement.
CCACCAAAAGCACTACAATTCCACCAATAAGGTGTGCAAAGTGTGTGATGACAAGTACATATAAAAACGATGTAGTTACGGTGCTTTCGGCACCTGTAAAATAGTATCCTTGCGCTACTATGCTGTTAAAACCTGCCCATTGGCTTATGGAAAACACAACGGCCAAGACCAAGGTGGCAAGGGTGTAAACTGTTACCCCTTTTGCATCGTTCGCCTTTAGCATTTTAAACGCCATCCAAAACGTAAAACTACTAATCAAAATAACTAAGGTGCTAAAATGAAAGGCTGTAGGAAGGGAAAAATCGGTTAGCCAATCTGGACGGGCTTTACTTACCACATAGGCACTTGTTAGCCCTGCGAACATCATGGTCATACTGATCATCGCAAACCAAAGCATCATTCTTTTGGCTTTTGCCTGAGGCGTTAAAAGGGAAGGGTGAAAACTCATTTATATAAATTTATCTATTACGTAAATCCACTGTATTGCAGTAATATACACAATACTTACAATCATTAATTTTTTTGCATTGGCTTCGGAATGGCTTCGATATAAGCGCAAGCCTGCCCACAAAAGGATCAATCCAACTACACCAATTGCAACTGCTGCCACAACAGAAAGCTGTAAGGCACCCGTAAAACCAAAGACAGGAACTATGGAAATTAAAATTGTCCAAAGGGTGTAAAAAATAATTTGTAGCGCAGTAGCATTGCCTGGTTTTCCTGTAGGCAACATATTGATTCCGGCTTTTTGGTAATCCTTGTGCATCATCCAGCCAATTGCCCAAAAATGGGGAAACTGCCAAAAAAACTGTATCATAAACAAAATGCCCGACTCTAAGCCAAAAGTCCCCGT